>DASXLL010000136.1:0-2904 GCA_036496265.1 Pirellulaceae bacterium
TCTCAGGCTAGCGGACTGGCAACACCATTCAAGGGGCGGAGACGAAGTCGCCGCTTACGACTGGGGCATCTGCGAATATGAAAGAAAACGAAAAGGCTGCGGAGAATGGGAAATGCGATTGCGTATCCCATGCCGAGCGTGGTGCTTGCGCTTAAAGCTCGTGCAACAAATTCGCCGTTGACGGGAGATCAGCGGGTGGAAGAAATTTCGAAAAAACTTCTATGGCGTTGTTAATGTGGGGCAAATGGGAAGAAGAGGTTGAGATGTGCTTGCAAAGGCCGAGTCGCGATCGCGTCGCCGGACTTGGGCAAATGCGAGCGAAAAGGGGGAGCCAGCCCAGGAGCGCGACAGCACGTCGCAATGACAGTAGGACACAAAGGCGAAGGTGAGCTCCCGACATTACGTATCGCTGCCGAGCGTGACCGAAACCTGTGTTGGTTGCCCTTCGCGCAGAACGGATAGCATCACGGTGTCGCCGGGTTTGTGCTCCTCTATTTTTTCGATCAGCGTGTCGCCTTTCACGACCGGCTGGCCATCGATGGCGACGATGTAATCGGCCTTGCTGCTATCGTTGGTCGTCATCACCAAGGGGCCACGTTTCACTTCGCGCCGTCCCCAGCCGCGGAGGCCGGCCCGCTCGGCCGGACCGCCGGGATTGAGCCGAACGATTTGCAGACCTTTGTCCGTTTCATTGACGGTCACGATGCCGAGGTCGGGCCGCGTGATTTTGCCATTGGCGATCAATTCGGGGATGAAACGGGCGATTCGGCTAACCGGGATGGCGAATCCGAGGCCGGCGTTTTGCCCGCTTTTGGTGGCAATGGCCACATTCATGCCAATCAACCGACCGTTGGTGTCGAGGAGCGGCCCACCCGAGTTGCCGGGATTCAGGGCCGCATCAGTCTGGATGATGGACTGCATATCATGGCCTTCGACGCGGCTGGGGAGCGTCCGATTCAAGTTGGAGATGATGCCGGTCGTCATCGTTCCTTCGAGACCAAAGGGATTGCCGAGCGCGTAGACGCGCTGGCCGACCTTGAGGTTTTGCGACGTTCCGAAGGTGATAGGAAAGAGCACGTCGGCGGGGGCGTCGACTTTCAGAATCGCGATGTCGTGTCCGGCATCGTAGCCGACCAGGTTGGCCGGATAGGCCTTGCCGCCGAAGAGCATCACTTGGATTTCCTCGGCGTCTTCGACGACGTGATAGTTGGTCAGGATATGCCCGTTCTTGTCGATGACCGATCCGGAGCCGGATCCCTCGCCCTGGGCAGAGAGCATGGGGAAAAACCTGTCATGGCTCTCGAAACGAGTGTTTACGTTGACCACGCTCCGATTCGATAGTTCGTAGACGTGGATATGCGTCTGCTCTTCGGGCGTGAGCAGCGTTTCGGGGTCGGCGTAGGGAGGATTGGCGAGCGTAACGGGCGGCGCCGTGCGTAGAGCCGGACCCTCAGCGAAGGCGGTCGATATATGGACTGGGCTGTCGTTGTTGAGCAGGTAGGCAGCGGCAATTCCGCCGGCGACGGCGCTGAGTAGGCAGCAGACAAAAATACGTTTCATGGATACATCGCTTCCTGTGTAGACCTGGGGCGCGGCGAGGCCGAATGGCGCGCCAGGACAGAACTGACTGGTAGATTCGGAACGCGCAAAGACGAGAGCGTTAAATCTCTTGTACGATGCGAGGGGCGGAACCGTTCGCGACCCACTATGGAATAGAATTATGGCGGAGAGCCGATTTGCGGCAATGCGAGCCGGAATGATGGCGCTCGGGCCGAAAACTCGGGCGAATCGTTGCGGCGATGGTGGCGGCTGGCTATGTCGGCCAGATTTTATGCTCGGCGGTTGCGGCTGGTCTCGGGCAAGCTCGGTTGGGCTACGGGGGGAATATCGCCGGCTGAGCTGACCGAATATCCTCTCGGAGGCAATTTTCACCGGGAAACAAGGATGAGACGGCCTCCGCCGGGAAAACGGGGCGATTCTTGTGGCATTCGCCAATCCCTCCGAATAAAATGAACAGGGTCCGTTCGTCCGCGTCGTCGAGACTAAAGACTTGTCTCGACAGGTGTTACAGCCCCAACTGACGATCCGCGTCAAAGCTGTATTAGCGGCATTTTGTCGCCGGCCGCCGGGCGAAACGATCAAAGTCGAAACTCGAGGGCGTCGCCTCGCCGGAACGGAGCGACGGCCGCCTCGTTTGCACACGTCTGGAGTGTTCACGATGTCGCGTCAACGTCCGTCTAGAGGCATGTCTTCCGTCGCGCGTTTGCTGGCCAGGCTGGCTAATTCGTTGCTCGGCCGTATTCGAGGCGCCGCAACGCCCAAGCGTTTGCGCCCTTGTCCTGAGGTCGTGCGGCGCAGCGTGATTGTCGCCGTCGTCGTGTTCGCTTCGTCGGGAGCGTGGGCTGACGGCAAGGCGGAGCTGCGTACCTACGATCGCAACGACGGTCAGACTTTTTACGCTTTGAGCTTAACGCCGGCGGCGGAAGCAGCGCCGTCGTCGACCGACGTCGTTATTTTGTTCGACACTTCGGCCAGCCAGAGTGGCCCCTACCGTGACACGTCGTTCGCTGCCTTGCAGGCATGCATCGCGAAGCTTCGGCCGGAAGATCGCATTCAGCTGCTGGCGGTAGATTTGGAGGCGCGGCCGATTACCGAAAAATTTGTGGCGGCCGGCAGCGCCGAGCTCCGTGCGGCAGTCGAAAAGCTCCACAACGAGTCGCCGCTCGGATCGACGGATATGGAGTCGGTGTTGCGCACGGCGGCAACACGGTTCGGGCAAGATAACAAAGCGAATCGCGCCGTATTGTATATCGGCGACGGCATGAGCACGGCCAATCTGATCGGCACCCAGGCGTTCGGCGAAGTGGTCAAGCAGTTGCGCACGGCGCACATTCCGGTCAGCAG
>DASXLL010000137.1:0-2450 GCA_036496265.1 Pirellulaceae bacterium
GGCGCATGCACGACTGGCAGCGGAAGCAGTGAGGATGTACCATGCATCGACCATCGAATTCGAGATACCTTTCTTCGTCGGATGAACTACTCCACTATGTCCGAAGATCCAAACATTGCCGACCTTCGCCCAATCGAGCGCATATCGCTGCCAACGATTGGAGAGCTTTCGATCCAAGGCCTCACCGTCATCGTAGGACCGAATTCTTCCGGAAAAAGTCAACTGCTTCGCGATATCTACCTAACGATCTCTGGTCAGCCCCGTAAGCTAGTGGTCGCAGAGGAAGTAAAGATGTTACCCCTAGACTATGTTCCCTTTATCGGCACACTGTACCGTCATGGGTACTTGGAAGATTTTGAGGACGAGTCCGGAAAAGTATTTCTTCGACCGCGAACGACGTATGTCGGAACGAATGAAGGGGTAGCAGCCCGTTGAAATACCCCGGTTTTCAGGCGATGAGCGCTGGCCGGGCATCGAGGTGCGCGATCGATCTTGCGGTGGCGGTCGGAGCGTAAAAATGATCGTGTAACGCGCGCCACATCGCTTGGAGCATCCAAGAGACAAGCTGGGCAAGCGAGGAAAGGTCGTTTTCCGCGGCGCCCTCCGGTTGCAGACCTCGCGGCGTTCCTATGCCGAACAGTTTGCGCATAATCAGCCCGAGATTGCGCGCCGCGGCTTGCAAGAGATAACGCTTCGTCACCTTTTCCAAGCCGCGGAGCCAACAGCGCCGCGCGCCGCCCGTCTCACACACATGCGCGAAGCTGCGCTCGACCAACTCACTCCGCTTTCGTTGCAGACGCTTGCCGCGATCGCCTTTCATCCGCCGACGATTGCCGCACACCGCGGCCCGCAACTCCGCCGGCTTATCATCCCAGCGCGAGCGGTGCGGGCGTTTCGGTTCCGGAATGTAGGTCCGCAAGTTCAGGCTGTCGGCCAACTCCAGCGTGGCTCCCGCGTGATAACCTTTGTCGGCCGCCACTTCCTCGATTTCCGTGTCGCTGCCCGCCGCTTGCAAGTTGATCTCCGCCTCCATCACGCTATCGACCAGCGTCTCGTTGTCGGCTGCATCGCCGCCATGCACCGTGACGGTCAACAGAAACTCGCTCTTCAAATCGACGACGTGCTCGGCCTTGTACGCCAGATGCGTCGTGCCGTCTTTCATCTTGGTAATCCGGCTGTCCGGGTCGGATTTGGATTCCCACTCGTCGTTGCTGACCTTCTTGTCGGGCCGGTTTTTGTCGAACCGCCGCAACGCTTCCGCCGTTGGGTTTTCCAGGCCGGCCGCTTCGGCCAGCTTCGTCAAATACGCTTGGTAATCCTCCCCCGTGTCGCGGCGGACGATGCTTTTCATCGCCGCGTTGGCTTCCAACGTCGTCGAATCCACGGCCACCGTCTTGCCCTTCACCAAGCCTTTGCCGACCGCAATCCCCAGCACCCGCTGAAACAGGGCCTCGTGAACCTCCCGCGGCAACCGCCGTGCGACGCGCGTCAGGGACGAATGATCGGGCGTCTCCTCCGTCGGGCCATACCCGAGAAACTCGGCCAGCGAGCGACTATCGCAGCACCGCCAGGCAATCCCGCGCTGCGAAGCAATCCCTTCAAAGTAGCCGACCAGCACCATCCGCAGGTACACGCCCGGCGGAATGCTTGGCCGGCCGAGCGTGCTGTGATAATGCGGCGCGCACGACTTCTCGGCCCAGGCGTCAAAGCCGTCTTCGGCCAGCAACTGGTTCAGCCGCTTATAAAAGGGGTGGCCGGGCGAACGCGGCAGATCCGTCGTTCCCACCCACAATTCCTGTTGTTCGGCTTTCCGTTTACCCAACGCCATCGGCAGAGACCTCCTTGACTGTCATGACTCATGAAGTCATCGTGATAGCGCCCCCACCACGGGATGTCAAGTAGGACTTTTTCAACGGGCTGATAGGCCCAACTGCCGACAAAACCGGCGGGTTGTCCCGTGATGAAGATGCGCTCGCCGACGTCGCCGAGTACGCCATGCGTGGCAGTGAAATTGACTTGCGCTCCCGTCCCACGGGCGAGGCCGCCGAGCGTCAAATAGGCGACGTTCGTCGAATTGAGCGTGATCGTGTTATACTCGCGCGCCGTGATCGCGCCGATTGTTTCGGCGTAAGTATTGGAAAATCCATTGTATGTCAACGTTGCTGACGTCATTGCGATCGGCGTGCCATCGCTCAGTTGATTTACGCCCGGGCCGACCATCGAAATCGATAACGCGCCCCCGCGGCGGATGTCAATGCTTTTTCCCGCCGCCAGATTCACGGAGCCATTGCTGATGTTCAATATTCCATAAATGGTCATATCTCCGCCCCCGTTGATGCCGTTGACGGCCTCGACGAGAAGCGTACTCCGCGGATTGATAAGAGTCGTGCCCGTGTAGTTGTTCGAATCGCGAAAATCTACGGTGCCGGCCAACCATGCTCCATTTCCAT
>DASXLL010000138.1:0-18788 GCA_036496265.1 Pirellulaceae bacterium
GTCGGGCAAGTATTAGCGGCCCTACGCGCGGCAATAGGAGAGAAGTGCGGAGAGTCCGTCCCCTGCTTGTCGTGACTCTTGGAGTCCCGTGGGTGCCGCAAGGAAATCCCCCGTCCCTTAGAATCATTCTTAATGAGCCCATTTGGGTGGCAAAAGCGTTGCAAAAGGGTTGCAACGGTGGTCCAGCAAAGCCAATATTGATACAATCTGATTCCAACCTGGAGCAGGTGAAAACCATAGGAGTTAATTGACAAAAACCACGCAAAACAGATAAAAGCCAGAGTGGCGGAATGGCAGACGCACTGGATTCAAAATCCAGCGAGGGCAACCTCATGAGGGTTCAAGTCCCTCCTCTGGTACTGCGACGGGGCAAGGACTCCCGGCGACCGGCCGCGGGTCCTTTTCTTTGCGCCTGGCAAGTCTCCGAGCGTCAGCATCCGCACATTCAGCGCAACCCGACGCGTCCTTCAGCCAGCGTTTTTCCGAGGCGTTGTCGCACGCTCCGCCGCGTAACGCCGCGAGCTACCTATTCATTAGCCGTATTGTGCGGCCGAATCCATCCAGCAGGCCGTTCTCATGTCCCAAAAACGCGATCATTTCCGCATCGTCTTTCCCGTTGGCCAGCGTCCCTGTCTAGCCGCCGGCCTCGTCGAGTGGGATGTCATCGACTTGTCGGAGGACGGCGCCAAAGTCGCCGTGAGCTGCGAAACGAGCTTCGCAAGCCGCGAGCCGTTTGCTGCGACGATCCGCTTTCACGACGGCACGACGGCGGCCGTGCTCGCCAGCGTCCAGCGCCGCGAAAACGACCACGTCATCCTCAATTTCGCCGAGCCGCTCGCCTACCCGCTGATCATGGCCGAGCAGCGGCGTCTATTGCGACAATTTCCACGAGGAGCATTGCTAGGAGCGGCAGAAGCCATCCCGCCGTCGCCCTCGCAGCCAGTTACGGCAGCTCCTTGAGCCGGATGTTTTTGTACTCGGCCCACATCGGCTTACCGGCGTGCAGCTGCAGGGCGAGAATGCCTTCCTTCAAAGCAAGCTGCGGCTCATTGTCCGTGAAATCCACGATCAGTCGGCCATTGAGATAGTGTTGGATGTGGTTGCCCTTGGAAATGATCGCGACGTCGTTCCAGTCGTTTTGCTTGTAGAGCTTTTCGAATCCAGCCTGGTCAATCAGCTTGTCGCTGATGACGTGTTTGCCGTCGGCGTCCCACGTGGCCTGCTCGCCGACAAGGCACATCCGGCCGCGCTTGCCGCCTTCGTCATAAATGAAGCCCGAAACGACCGGCAACTGGTTCTCGTTGCGAATCTCGTGCTGATAGCCGCGGACGACCCATTTGTTTTTGAGCTTCGCGTCATCCGTGATATGCCGCGAGCGATATTGAATGCCGGAGTTATTCGTGTCGTTGCAGCGGAACGAAAGCCGCAGATCGAAATTCTTCAGCTTGCCGCCCTGCCAAATGATGAACGTATTGCCCATTGCCGGATTTTCGGCCGTCGTCTCGCCGTGGATCGCGCCGTCCTTCACGCTCCACAGTCGCGGATCGCCGTCCCAACCGGAGAGGTCCTTGCCGTCAAAGAGCGATTTCATACCGGCTGGTTCCGGCGGGACCGACTGCGGCGTATCGGCAGCGAGCAGCAAACCAACAGAACAAAGAGCAAAGGCAGCCAGGAGAGGGCGGATCATAGGGAGACTCCGGGATTTGGCGCAGGATTGAGCAATTGCAATGATTATGCCCGACGAGTCGCGGCAAGGACAGCTACCCACGCCTCATGCCACGGATGCTTTCACCGGCGCATCATCCGAGGCCTTTTCCGGCAACTTCTCCAAAACCTCCAGCAACACATGATCCGTATCGAGCCCCTCGGCTTGGGCTTCGAAGTTGAGAATGACGCGATGGCGCAGCGCCGGCAGATAAACCCGCCGGACGTCTTCGAAGCTGACGTTGTAGCGCCCTTCCAGCAGCGCCCGCACCTTGGCCGCCAGCGCCAGCGTCTGTGCGCCACGTGGACTGGCGCCCCACCGGAGATACTGATTGGTGATCGGCAGGGCGTGCGGCCCTTGCGGATGAGTCGCCAGCACCAGCCGCACGATATAGTCCTGGACGTGCTGGGCGAGGATGACTTCTCTCACCAGGCGTTGCCACTGCTTGATTTCGGTCCCGTCCATCACCTGCTCGGGCTGAATCGTGACGCCGCGAGTTGTCCGATCCACGATCGTCGCCAACTCCTCCCGGCTGCTGTATCCCACGACGAGCTTGAACAGAAACCGGTCGAGCTGCGCTTCAGGCAGGGGGTAAGTGCCTTCTTGCTCGATCGGATTCTGCGTCGCCATCACGAAGAACGGCTTATCGAGTTCATACCGCACCCCTGCGACCGTCACCGTGCCTTCCTGCATTGTCTCCAAGAGCGCCGACTGCGTTTTCGGCGTCGCCCGGTTGATTTCGTCCGCCAAACAAATCTGGGTGAAGATGGGGCCTTTTTGAAACTCGAATTTGCGACGGCCTTCGGGGTCTTCGTTGATCAGATTCGTCCCTAAAATGTCCGACGGCATCAAATCCGGCGTGAACTGAATCCGGTTGAACTTGAGATGGAGCGCCTCCGCCAGCGTGCGCACCAGCAGCGTCTTCCCCAGCCCCGGCACGCCTTCCAGCAAGCAATGCCCCCCGATGAACATGCTCGTCAGCACGCCATGCACGATATCATCGTGCCCGACGATCACCCGTCCAATCTGCTCCTTGACGCTCGCATACCGCTTCCGAAACTCCTCCGCCCGCTGCTGCATCGACTCGCCGATAGACATGAACGCTCCTCAAGGTGCTGATCGTAGGATGGGCTACGCCCACCAATGCTGTTTGCTGGCTAGACAATCATAAATGCGGAACGCGGAGTGCGAAATGCGGAGTGAGCAATTGCAGCGTCACTCGGGAGTTTGAACGATTTTTGCGAGCCAATCCGGCATCATCGACTGAGCCTCTTCAATCTCGCGATCTTCCACTAAACCGCCAGTAACCTTCCGCAGGAGGAGAATGACATAATTTGGGGCCAATTCGTCCCAAGCATCTTCCGCCTCGCGCAGCCGATTGAGCAGCCATTGCAATTCCTGCGATGGCTCATCACCGATTGTCGTTATTTTGAAGCGAATTGGAGGCCGATGGCAGCAAGCTTGGTAATGAAGGCCGTCAATGACTACCACTCGATCGTCGCCCAGGCTTGGCAAGACATCGCCCATCGACCACATGTCGATCCATTCGCCGTAATAGACAACCGGCGGTTCGGCCGCATGAGCCCGTAGAAGTTCAGCGAACTCATCTACGACATGCCGCACTTTCGCGGGGAGCTCATCGCCCGATTTTTGTCGTGACCAGAGCACGAACTGGCGTTCAATGGCATCCGCCGCCAAGCCGCCGATTTTGCCAACGTCACTTGTTGTGTGGGCATTTAGTTCATTGTGCGATGGGCACCGTCGAGTTCAACGCTTTTGGCGCGACTTTTTGCGACCCTCAGCAGCGATTGTCCTTTTCCTGCCCTTTTTGCGTCGATGCCGTTTGATATCGGCGACGATGTCGTCAATCGTCAGGTCTTTCTGCCATTCGTCGCGGTCGGTCGCATAGTTTCCCGAGCCCATGTCGAACTGGCCGATAAAACGCAGTGCGTCGGGCACGCCGAGTTGATCGATTAACACACGCCACGCTCGTACATTAAGCGCTGCGAGGGATTGGGTCTGTTGAATCACTTCAAAAACTCCTGAATCAATTGGATCGGTGATACAACTTGAATTCGAATGTCGGGCTCACGATGACACTTGCGCCGCAGGCGATCATCGCCGGTACATAAACGATCAACGACTGCGGCTTCCGCGACAGCGACGTGTAATGCATCGAAGGTCTTGAATCCACGGCGCCAAAGTTCAGTCCCGCGTCGAATTGCTTCGTCCGACAATGGCAGAGCTTCGTGAAAAACACGTGTGAGCGCTTCGAGTTTTCTGCGGCGGATTTGATTCTTTGTCCGCCGAACCTCACTTAATACAACTTCCGAAATGAGAAGCGTCAATTCGCCGCGCCGAGCCATCGCGAACAGCTCAATTATAGCTAAGCGCTCCACCGAATTGCGATGGATCGAACGATCGTCAATGGGCCGACCCAGGCAAGAGGTATCAAAATATATCCGCATACAAGTGGTTTACGGCTTCTTCGCCTTCTTCTTGGCCGCCAGCAATCTCTCGGTATAGGTTTCTTCCTCCGTCTGTGGCAACTGTGGCTTCTTTTGCGAAGTGCTAGGCGGCGCATCCCCTGCCGGACCAGCCGAAGCTTCGGCGATGACTTGATCGGCATCGCGCGCGGAGCCGGCGGCTTCATCAACGATTGGCTCGAAGCGGGCGGCGGCGCGGCGCTCGTCGAGTTGGCTGGTGACGGCGGCTTTGCGATTGCGGAGACGGGCGAGGCGCTCATCGACGACTTCGGCTTGCTGAATGCCGCGGATGCGATTGAAGGCGTAGGCTAGCGCGGGCATGACCCAATAGAAATGAACCGTCACGCGGCGAATGAAAATGTCGATGAGAAACACAATTGCGGCAACGAGCAGCATGATCGGCCAAAAATCTTCGCTGCTCATGGCTTTGGCGAGCGTGCGGCGGAAGGTATCGGCTTGAGCCACCAGCCGATCGATCGTGCTCTTCGTCAGTTGCCCTTCGATGATTTTGCCCGGCTCGCCGCCGGCCGGATGCGACGAGGCCAGCGTCGTGATCAGTGCCTGGTTCGTCTCCCGCTCGCGAAATTCGGCCGAATACGGCACGGTGACACCCGTGAGCAGCGGCGCGGCATTCTTCTGACCCGTATTCACCGCCAACAGATAACTCCCGGCTTTGTCAGCGGGAAATTCAGCGATGTAGCGGCCGGGGGCGTCCTGCCGAAACGCCAAATCGAGCGTGCTCATCTCCGGCCCGGTGCCGACACCCGACATATTAAGGAAGTTCAAAAAATCGTCGTTTTTGTCGAGCGCCGTCACGACGACTCGCACCTGTCCGTCTTTCACATCGGTCGCGACGTTGAATTTCCCCTCTTCGTTCACGGGCCGCATCGCCCAGCGAATCATCTGGCTAAAAAACTTGTCGTATTCCTCGCTCGCCAGCCACGAGCCCGACCACCGCTTCCCGGCGTCCGACGTAAACGCCACCGTCTTCCCCGCCCCATATCGCCACGCCGCCAGAATCGTCCCATTCTCGGCGTCGATGTCCTTCGCTCGCATCAGCACTTCGACCAGCGGATTCTCTTTCTTCGACGTCAGCACAAAACCCGTCACGGGCTTCGGCGGCGAGAGGCCCACGAGCATTTCGTGCGACGAATCCTCGACGACGATCGGAAAACCCTTGGAATCCTCCTTGATCAGCGGCCGGGCTACTTTGCGGGCCTCGATCTGAAAAATTCGCGGTAATGCCTTGGGATTGTTGACCTTGTAGTACTTGCCGCCGGTCGTCGTAGCGATCGATTGCAGCCGCGAGCTTTCGGCCGGCCCGTGTGCGCCTACAGCCACCGTCGAAACCTTGATGTTGTTGCTTTTGTAGGAGGCCAAGATCGAGTTGCTCGGCGGCGACGGATCGCCGTCGCTGATCACGATCATGTGCTTCAGCGAGGCCGGATTTGGAATGAACTCGTTCAGCGCCATCTTCATCGCCGGATCGAAATCGGGCATATCCCCCGGCTGCATCCGGCTGATCTTTCCCATCCAGATTTTTTGGCGATCGCGAATTTGGGCGAGGCCCTTGCCGCCCGGCACATCGTGCCATAGCCAACTCGCGCTACGGCCGCTGAAATTGTCCCAATACAGCGTGCCGCAATAATCCGTGGGTCCGAGCACCTTCAGTGCTTCTTCGGCGATCACTTTCTGCCAATGGTTGCCCTCGGGTATCTCGGACGCGTGTAGCATCATCACCAGCGCCCCGACGGCCTTCACCTTCGCATTTTTGATCTGAAAATCGACCGGCATCGCCTTTTCGAGCTCAGTATTTGTCCAACCGCCGGCGCCAAAACTCGCCGGCCCGCCGATCATCACCAGGCCGCAGCCAAATTGTTCGGTGTTGCGGACGAGCATGGCGATTTGGTCGTCGCTGAAGTTGGTGGCTTCTTTGATGGTCGCCTCGTTGCCGCCGCTGGCCCGGGGGACGTTCGCGAGCACGACGCAGTCAAATCCCTGCAATTCGGCCAGGCTAGTGAATAGCCGATCGCTCGGCATCACCTCGACTTCGATATTTTTCTCCCCCAGTCGCTGCACGAGCGACTCAAACTCCCGCGGATTCTCCCAGTCTTCAATTAAGAGCACGCGGCCCTTCCCGCGAACATGCGTGAACGTGCTCGCCGAGTTGTTTTGCAATACGACATCCGCACCGGGATCGTCCGGCACAAAATCGGCTCGATACGTATAGCCCGCTGGCACCTCGATCGTGTGCTGGAACGTAAAGACGTTCTTTCCCGGCTTTAGCGTGACTGGCATATCGCCATTTGCCGAATCGGGTGTGGCACTCAACGGCTCATCCTGATTGCTATACCGCCGCGAAACCCGCAACCGGCCACTCACTTCCCCCGTTGGATTCTCCTTGCTCGGCTTCGTGTAATTCTCGAGCACCACGCGAGCCTCAATCGGCTGCCCACGGCGGATATCCGGCGGGAGGGCGATTTTTTCGATCGCCACTTCGGCCTGCGAATTTAAAACAATCGGCACGACATCAATGCCAATGCCGGCGTCGGCGAGCGAGCGGGCCACCAGCCGGGCATCGCCCAGATTTTCGTTGCCGTCGGTTACGACGACGATTCGCTTCGCCGAATCCTCGGGAAACGACGCCTGGGCCAGCTTCAGCGCCGACGCGATGTTTGTCGCGTCGGTCCGCAGATCAAACAAACTCTCCAGCACGCCAACGGCGCGAATTTCGTCCGCAAAAGGAGGATATTCGATGGTCGCCTCGCGGCCAAAGATGATGACGCCGGCTTTGTCCTCCGTCGCCGATCTCAAGTCACCCACGTGCCGATGTGCCTTTACATCGGCTTTCACGTATTCCAGCATTGCCTCCCGCGTCAGCTTCGGAATGCTCTCCGACTGATCGAGCAGATAGATGACGGTGACGCGGTCGCTGATTTTCTGGATTTGAATGCCGGCGAGGGCGAGCACGAGCAGCGTAAAAACCGCGCTGCGAAACAGCAGCGCAAAAATCCGCCGATATCGACCGAGGCCCGACAAGCTGTGAAAGCTGAATAGCCACAAGAGCGGCAACAACGCCAGCAGCAAAAGCCACCAGGGTTGATCGAAGGCGATTTTCAAGTTGAACATCAGCGTTCGCATTCACGCGGCGTCCACGGCCGCATAAACGCGCCCATGTTGCCTTAACCATGCCAGGTCGCCCGCCTCCGCGCGGTGCTTCACTTCCTTGAGCAAATCCACCGTTTCCGACTCGTAGCACGGCTCACTTGGATCGTCGGGCGGAATTACCATTTCCACTTCAAGTGCGATGACATATTGGGTCGTCTGCACAAGACGAGTTCGCCTAACACGTTGACCTGAAATGCGCATGTCTATTTCTCGTCAAAAAAATGAACAGTTACTAGCTTCGCGACGCCGCTGGCTTGCAGGTACGACCAGACCGCTTTGAACTCAGTACCATCAGGAAGCATTTCAAGCATTTCAATCGTGGAATTTGGTTTTGCACGCGGACGCTCGGCAATCAGCTTGCCATCGTGGAATCCTGCCACGGCTTGCCATTCCATGATACCGCGCTCCTCAAGGCGTTCGGACGCGTGATCGCCGATGATATAGGCGTTGTCAGCTACAAGCTGGCGTATTGTGTCGAGCAGCTTGCCCATTACAGTCGAAACCTCTGCACGCGATGATTATACGTATCCAGCACGTACATCCGCCCCTGCGAATCGCGAGTGATGCCCCAGGGCTGATCGAGTTCCCCTTCGCGGCGGCCGTTATGGCCAAATGAGCCGATGGACTCGCCGTTTCGTGTAAATTTTTGCACGCGGTGGTTGCCGAACTCGCAAACATAGACGAATCCTCCGGCATTGCCGGCCAAAGCAGCAGCGTCGAGGAAGATGTCGTAGGGGTAGCTCAATTGCCCCGCCTCGCTGCCTTGCTGGCCCCACATTTTCACAAACTTTACAGTCCCGCCGCGACTATCAAACACCTGTATTCGGTGGTTGCAGGCATCCGTGACCCAAATGAGTCCCGTCTTGTCGATCACCAGCTTCTGCGGCCGGGAAAACTGCGCCTGCTGATCTCCATGGTCGCCAAACGACAGCAAGAACCGCCGCTCGGCTGAGAATTTTTGAATCCGGTCGTATTCGCCATACTGGGCGACATAGTAACTGCCGTCTTTATCTTGCACGGCATCCGTCACGAATCGAAATTCGCCGTCGCCATCGCCGCATTTGCCGCCGATCGTCTGACTTTCGATTAGCTCTCCCTGCGGCGTATAGACCAGAACGCGGTAATAGTGAGTATCGCTTACCAGCAAGTTGCCGGCGTTATCGAACGAGAGGCCCGACGGACGGCCGTTTTTGGATTCTGGCGGCTGCCAGCCGCGAATGAACTCGCCATCGCCGGTGAAGACTTGAATCTGCGGCGTCATATCGACGATGTAGAGCAGATCGTCCTTATCGATCGCCACGGCCCGCGGCCGAAACAGCTTTCCGGGCGTTGCACCTACGGCTCCCCAAGCCTTCTCCAATTTTCCCGCCTGGGGCCCGCGGCTGCCGATGCATCCGGCACCCACGATCGCGATTGACCCCGCAGCAGCAGCGCAGAACCGCCGCCTGCTAACGTTCCGTCTTGTTGATCGCCGAACCATGAGCACATTGTATCGTCAGGATGTACTGTCGCGCGATGTCGGACGACGCTTAATTTCCTTCCGAGAGTGCATGGGCCGGGCGGTCGATTCGCCAGCGATTGGTTCGAACGACTCCGACGCGCCGCTCAGGGGTGGCGCCGATCACATCCTGCACGGCATCGATGAATTCATATTGCGAATTGCCCGGCCGTGCAAACTGCGTTTCCAAATGCTTGCGGAGGGCGGCTTCGTCAGGCACAACTCCGAATTCTTGCTCCAGCACGGGCGGGGGCTTAACTCCGACGCCATAGCCAACCGGATTCCCATCGTAAACGCGCTCGAGGTTCCAGTTGACCACCGGCAACTCATCTCCCGCAGGCGAATAGACCCGGTAATTGCAGAATTGCCGCGGCGAATCACGAAACATGGGTGCGGAGGTGAAGGGATAGACGTCGCCCCATAAAAGCGGCACGGCGACATTGGCTACCACGAGAGCCGTGGCGGCCGCCATTGCGAAACGGGAGCGAATAGCGAGACTTTCTTGGTCTGACTTAGGCATGGCCGTCTTCCCAGGCATTAGCATGAAACGTCAAGTCGAGCAGCGACGTCGCCAACAATTTGCCCTGCGTATCGATGCGTAAGCTGCGGCTCGCGCCGCCGGCGAGTGCGTCATAAAGGAGGAAATTGAGCGCCAGCACTTTCGGCAATTCGAAACGCTCCACGCGGCTGATGCCGAGGTCTTGAAAATGGGTTTGCACGCGAACGGCCGTGAGCCGGCTGCAAAGCACGCCATAGGCGGCTTCGTCGTTGGCGACGACGCCGATGTTGGCGTGGTTGCCCTTGTCGCCGCTGCGGGCGGAGGCCAGATCACGGACGTGAATGTTTTTGCCGGCGGTCATTGGGCCCACTCCTCGGCGGTTCGCACTTCGACTTGCGGCTGAATCAGCGCTTTCGGCACGAGCGCCGGCCAGTACGCGAACACCGGTCGCACCTGCGGCCGGCCGGCGGCATAGCCGGCCAGTCCAGCCGGTCCGCTGGTGATGAGCGGCGCGAATTGCTTGGCGAAGAACTCGATTGCTTCGCGGCGCGGATCGTGAGCGGCGATGCGGAGCACGAGCTCGCCTGGTGTTTGATATTTGCGCCAGAACCAGGCACCGGGGACACCTGCGCCGTAGCCGAGCAGCTCGACATGCGTTCGTGCGAGGTCGTAGCCGGCCAATTTACAGCGGTCCAAGATGATTTTGGCGGCTGCTTCCGCCTTTTCACGGCAGTCGGCCCCATAAACGAGCAATTGGCCGGCCGCCATCCAGCCGTCGCGATAGGCGAGTGAGACTTTGTAACTGTCGGTGGCTGTCCGGCCGGTCGCGCCGCGGAGCGCGACCCGGTCTTGGCCGATTTCTTGCACTTCGACGGTTGTGAAATCGCAATCGACATCGGGCGTTAAATAATGGTGCGGATCGCCTATTTCATAGACGAGTTGCTCGACGACGGTGCGGCGATTTACCGCCCCGCCGCTGCCTGCGGGTTTGGTAATGACAGTTTCGCCATCGGAGGATAACTCCGCGATCGGGTAGCCGACATCAGACAATTCATACTGCGGCCAATCGACGCTGTAGCCTCCGGTGGCCTGGGCACCGCATTCGATGACATGTCCCGCCACGCTCGCCGCTGCGAGCTTGTTCCAATCGTTCCATGACCAGCCGAATTCTTTCATGGCGGGGCCAACCGTCAACGATGCATCGGCCACGCGGCCAGTAATAACAAGGCGCGCGTCCGCGGCCAGTGCATCGGCGATTGGCCGCGCGCCAAGATAAGCGTTAGCCGATGCAATTTGAGATTTGAAATTTGAGATTTGAAATTGGAAATTGGAAATTTGAGATTGTGAAGCAGGTGCGCTGCCGATCAGTTGGCGTAAGGACTCGCCCGTATCCAGGTTTGTAAAATCGCAGCCTTCGGCCATTAAGTCCGGCAATCGCGGCAGCAAATCATCTCCCGTCACGCAACCGATCGCTATGCTGCCGAGTTCCGCATCCTTCAAAATTTTGGCCGCCGCTCGCACGCAAGCTGGCGGGTTCATGCCGCCCGAATTCGCGACGATCTTCAACTGCGGCTGCTGCTTTAGCGCCGGCAGAAGGCTCTGTAGGATGTCGAGAAAATCCTCGGCGTAGCCGGCGCTGGGATCCTTCTCACGCAAACGGGCCAGAATCGACATCGTCAATTCGGCGAGGTGCTCGATCGTCAGGTAATCGACCTCGGCTCGCTCGACCAACCGCCGCGGCGCATCGATCCAGTCGCCTAAGAAACCGGCGCCGTTGGCAATTCGAAGCGATGGCATGAATTTGTCGTTCGACCTTCACGTAGCACACTGCGGATTGTAGCATGAGAAGTACATCCGAACCGGTGAACGAGGTCTTTGATCTCCATGAATGTCGTGCTTCAAGAGACGCTGCGCCTACCTGCGGGATTCGCCAATTTGGGGGCGTTCCGGGAATGGACGAAGTCCGAATCTTATCCCCACCGCGGTCAATTTGCTTATCTCGGCTGTGATTTTTGGATCGACCTGTCGACGGAAACATTCCTGCATGACCAACTAAAAAACGAATTCGTCATTGTCATTGGCGGCCTTGTGAAGGCCGGGCGCCTGGGACGCTACTTGGGAGACCGCATGCGCCTGGTCAACGAAACCGCCGACATGTCGGTCGAGCCGGATGGCATGTTTGCCAGCGCAAAGGCACTGAAGGCTGGAAGGGTCCGACTGGAAGAGGGAGCCGATTCGTTGGAACTGATTGGCTCGCCGCAAATGGTGTTGGAAATCATCAGCCCGACTTCGGTGCGGAAGGACACCGTCGTGCTTTCGGATCTTTATTTTTCGGCAGGCATCGAAGAATATTGGCTCGTCAATCCTCTCGGCGGGCAGCTTGCGTTTGATATTTTCCGTCCCGCGGCGAAGGAATATGCGGCCGTCGAAGCGTCTGGAGGTTGGCTCCCCTCTGCCGTGTTTGGAAAATCATTCAGGCTCGTTCAGGAAACAACGGACGATGGACTGCCGGACTTTCAACTGCAAGTTCGTTAGCCGTCCTGGATAAGGCTTGTTGTTGTCCGTTCGGGCCAATTGAGTCATTCACCAAAGTCTCTTACAATCCTCGCTCTCGAAATCCAGGGCCGCTCAAGAGAATCGCTCCCTATTAGAAAGCTACTTCCGCAATGGAACGCACGCTAGTTTTGCTCAAGCCCGACTGTGTCGAACGCCGCTTGATGGGCCGGGTGATTGGCCGCTTTGAGGAAAAGGGGCTGAATATCATCGGGATGAAGATGCTGCGCGTCACGCCGGCGCTCGCCAAGCAGCATTATGCCGAGCATGTCTCCAAGCCGTTTTACCCAGGCCTCGAAAAATTCATCACAGCCTCGCCCATTTTGGCCATGGTCGTCGAGGGGCTCGAAGTCATTCGCGTCGTTCGCGAAATGCTCGGCGCAACGAGTGGCCTCAAGGCAGCCGCCGGCACAATCCGCGGCGACTATTCGAGCAGCCGGCAGATGAATCTCGTTCATGCCAGCGACGGTCCGGAAGCCTCCTCGCGGGAAATCAATTTATATTTCAAGCCGGAAGAGATCCTTGCTTATGAGCCGACGCTCATCGGCTGGTTCAAAGCAGAAGACGAAAAATAAGTCGCAGGCAACGAAAGAAGCGAATTGGCACCGATTGAGGCAGCCTACTTCTTCAAATCCTTCAAGAAATCATCCAGTCCATCGTCGCTCGAAGAACTGAGGCCGCCTGAATCCGAGTCGGCCATTTTCGGCGTCGCGGGCGGCTTCGGGGCTGGCTTCGGGGCTGGCTTCTGAACCGGCTTATTGCCCTTCGCCGGTGTTTTCGATTGATCGTCTGCCTCGCCTTTCGGAATCCGCTGCGTTACATGACCGCCACCGCCCGGCGCCATCTCCTCGGCCGGAAATAGCGGCTTGCCGAAATCGACGTCGAGCAATTCCTCGTCGGACTCTTCAACGATCGGCTTTTGCTTCGGCTTGGCCGGAACCGTGCCGGCCTTATTCACCTTGACGGTCTTGTCACTGGCTTTGGGCAGCGACATCGTCTTAGAGTCGTCGCCCGGCTTACTGCCCCCATTATAAACAGCCCGAAAGGTCACGGTGCCGACCGTCAGCAATTCGCCCGGCGCCAGCGGCGACTCCGTAATTCGCTCGTTGTTAATGAATGTGCCGTTGAGCGATCCCAGATCGCGAACCATCAGCTTGCCCGCGGCCTCATACAACTCGCAATGATTCCGACTCACGAGCGGATGCGGCAGCACAACCGCCAGGTCGCGGCCGCGGCCAATCGTGCTCGGCAGCTTGACGTTGATTTCTTTCGTCTTAACCTCGCCGCTTACCACGACGAGCTTCACGTTTGAGAGCATGAAACTCAGTCTAACTCTGGCCTAAAAAGGCAACAACGGCGCGGCACGACGTGATTACTTAATCTGATGCTCGGCCGCCGGAAACGCCCCGCTCTCGACATCCGCCCGATAGCGCTTCGCCGCCTCCCAAATAATGTCGCGCAAATCGGCATATTGGCGGACGAATTTAGGCACATGGCCCGTGGTGAGACCGAGCAGGTCGTGCGTAACCAGCACTTGCCCATCGCAGTGCGGCCCAGCGCCGATCCCGATCGTCGGAATCTTTAACGCGGCCGTGATTTCGCCCGCGATCGCGGCTGGGATGCATTCTAAAACGACGGCAAACGCGCCCGCTTCTTGAGCCGCGACGGCATCGGCATGCAAACGCTTGGCGTCGCGCTCCGCTCGATAGCCGCCCATCTGATGCACGTTCTGCGGCCGCAGTCCAACGTGGGCCATCACCGGAATGCCCGCGAGGACCAGCCCCTGAATCGTTTCCGCCTGCTCTGCACCCCCCTCCAGCTTTATCGCTTGAGCCCGTGTCTCTTTAAGAATCCGCGCTCCCGCTTCAATCGCCCGCTGCGGACCCAGGTGAGTTAGGGGAAATGGAATATCAACGATCAGCATCGCCCGCTCGATGGCCCGGCCGACCATTTCGGCGTGATAGATCATCTCGTCGAGCGTCACTGGCAGCGTCGTCTCGTTCCCTTGCACGACCATCGACATGCTATCGCCTACGAGCAGGGCATCGATCCCCGCCGCATCAAGCACCGCCGCCGTCGGATAGTCGTAAGCCGTCAGCATGCTGATTTTGCGTTCGCCGCCCTTGAGGGCGATGAACTTCGGCACCGTCAGGCGGGATTTGTCGTTAGCCATGGAGAGGACTGCTATCTGCCGGCTCGCTAGGATGAGTTACAGTACCTCGTGCATTGTGACGGCCCGATTAACGGCTTACAACGGCCAGCCAGTAGCCATTACGCTCCGCGCGATTGAGCGCTCTCGTCGAAATGCTGAAAACTCCAGAACGGAAATCGAAACGCCTCGCCGTCAGCCGATCGAACGACACGGCTGAGCAACCATCCGCGCCAACTCGCAATTCACCATCAATCGCCGCCTATCAAACACTTCTCTTCGGTCTTACCGGCAGCCTCCTCCTCTGGGCCGCATTTCCACCACTCAACCTGCCCTGGCTGGCCTGGCTCGCGCCGGTCCCCTGGCTCTACCTTGCCCAACGGCCAACTCTCAGCGGTTGGCGGCCTTACATCGTCCTTTGGTTCTGCGGCACCGTGCATTGGCTACTGATGCTCGAAGGCATCCGGCTCGCCCATCCGGCCCTCTACGCCGGCTGGATCGCACTTTCTGCCTATTTGGGCGTTTATTTACCAATTTTCATCGGCTTGACTCGCGTTGCCGTCCACCGATTCAACATTTCAGTCGCCGCCGCCGCCCCGCTCATCTGGATCGGCCTCGAACTCGTCCGCGGTCACCTCATCACCGGCTTCTCGATGGGTCTCCTCGCCCACACCCAAGCCGAGTTTCCGTATCTCATTCAGATCTCCGATCTGGCCGGTGGTTATGCACTCAGCGCTCTACTCATGCTCGTGGCTGCGTGTTTGACACAGTTCGTTTTCAACTTTCTGACCTCTGGCCTCCGAGCTCTGACTTCTCGTATCCACTGGTGGCCCGCTCTGATTGCCACAGCCGCTCTCACTCCAACACTCATCTACGGCCACTGGCGACTCAATCAAGCGCAACCCGGCCACAGCGGCCCAACGGCCAAAGTCGCCCTCATCCAAGGCTCCCTCGACACCATCTTCGACATCACTCCAGACCGCATTCGCGAAATCTTCGATCAATACAACCGTCTGACGACTGAAGCCGTCAGCAACAACCAGAACCTCGATCTCGTCGTCTGGCCCGAGTCGATGTTCGCCATCGCTGAAACCGTTGCCAACGAACCAATCGCGCCACCAGCTGGCAGCGGCCTCTCAACAGAAGAATTCGCGCGACGTCTGACCGCCATCCAAACCGAGTTCAAAACCATCCTCGCCGACGAAGCCGCGCGAGTGAATGCAAACACCAGCCAAGACGCCGCCGGAACAAATCTCCTCGTCGGTACAACGACATTCGATTACCACGCCGACCGCACCCGCGTCTATAACGCCGCGCTCCTCGCCGACAAAACAGGAAACGTCATCGGCCGCTACTACAAAACCCATCCCGTCATGTTCGGCGAGTACATTCCCTTCGCCGATTGGCTGCCTTGGCTCTACAAAATCACACCCATGTCCGGCGGCTTGTCGATCGGCGAGGGGCCAAAGATTTTTGAAGTCGGCAACCTGAAAATGTCGCCCAGCGTCTGCTTCGAAAGCACGATTCCGCACCTCATCCGCAGCCAACTCGCTCAATTGTCCCGCGAAGGCACGCCGGCCGACTGCCTCATCAACATCACCAACGACGGCTGGTTCTGGGGCACGGGAATTCTCGATTTACACCTTCGCTGTGCTATTTTCCGCGCCGTGGAAAACCGCAAGCCGTTTCTCGTCGTAGCAAATACGGGTATTTCGACTTTTGCCGATGGTAACGGCGTCATTCGCCTGCGCGGACCGCGGCGGGAGCCAGAAGTGCTCGTCGCGGAGGTTCAGTCCGATGGCCGCCTCTCGCCTTATTTGCTTGTTGGGGATTGGCCAGCCTGGATTTGTGCTTTGGGCTGCATAGGATTGGCTTGGGTGGGCCTTCGCGGTCGGTGGGCGACGCAAAGCGAGACGCGGCAGATACTTGCCTAAAGTCCGCAAAAGCCCGAAATTGCCCCAGTTCGTTGCTTTCCCGCAAGGCTGGAATTATACTCCTTAGACTTCGGCCAAATTTTTGCGCGCGAAGGCCAGCAAAACCGGTCGCGCGGGTCGGTCAAGTTGTTTTCGTGAAGCCTTTTAGGGGCTAATCGCCATGTCGCTCGTCGGAAAAATCTTCACGATGCTGATCCTTGTATTCAGCATCCTCTTCATGGCGTTTTCGATGATGGTCTTCGCGACGCATAAGAACTGGAAGGATGCTGCGGGAAAACTGTCAACTTCGCTCGCGGCGGCGAACACCGCCTTGAAGGACGCGAAGGACGCTCTCGAACGCGAGAAGACCGAGATGGCCCGCGAACAAGCAGCCCGCAAAGCGGCCCTCGCCGCGCTCCAAGTTCGCGTGACCCAAGCGGAAAACCGCCTCGCGGCCAAAGAAAAAGAACTCGGCGACCTCACCGCGGCTCACAGCCAAACGACCGAAGCGGCGAAGGTGGCTCAAGATCGCCTGGCGGCACTGGAAAAGGAAACCGGGGATCTCCGCAACACGCTGCGGACGGAGCGGCAACGGCTCGACAAGATGTTCCTCAACGTCGTGGATCTGACCGACAAGCTCAATCAGACGGAGAGCTTGCGGCAGAACCTCGAAGAGGTGAACAGGCAGGCGATGCAGCAAATGTCGCAGATGAAGATGGTGCTCGATCGCAATGGCCTCGCTCCCGATTCGCTCGTCGCCCACATCCCGCCGAAGGTTGAGGGCGTCGTCGTCGATGTCAGCGATAAGGACCTCCTGGAAATCTCCATCGGCTCCGACGACGGCCTGAAAGTCGGCCACTCGCTCGACGTCTATCGCGGCAATCAGTACCTGGGCCGCATCGTGATCAAGAAGACCAATCCCGACCGGGCCGTGGGCCAGGTGATGCGCGAACTGCAACGCGGACAGATCAAACGAGGCGACCGTGTCACGACTAAATTCAGTTAATGGCAAGTTCAGCTAATATGGCAAGCTCAGTTAATCCAGCGAATCGGCCCGCCGGCAAGGCTCCGCCGAACGTCTATACGGTGATGCTGATCATCAGCTTCCTCGCCCTCGTCACCGCCTGCGCGCTCCTCGCCACCGAGCTTAGCCGCTTCGGTCCCGGCGTTCCCTGGAACACGGCTGGCGGGTCGTAAGCTTTAGTCAATCGCCGCGAACGGAAAATTCTCGTTGGGCACGTGCTGCTCGCGCATGAGCTTTTCGATCTGGGCGACGATCTCAGGATGATCGGCGGAAACGTCCTTGGTTTCGTGCGGGTCGGACTTGAGGTCGTAAAGCTGAGTGTGCGTCGTCCCGCCCGCTGATGGCTGCGAGCCTTTCTTTCCCTTTCCGCCGGTCGGAAGCAAATTCTGCCGGATGCCTTTCCAATCGCCGATGCGGACCGATTGCTGGCCGCCGCCGCTGGCAAATTCGCGATAGAGGAACGGCCGCGGTTCTTGTGACTTGCCGAGTAACGTTGGCGCAAAGCTGATTCCGTCGATGTCTTTCGGAGTCGAATCCTTTATCCCGGCGAGCTCCAGCAGCGTCGGCAGCCAATCTTCAAAGCCGCAGACGCGGTCCGTCGTGCTCCCGGCCGCAATATGCCCTTTCCACGCCACGATTGTCGGCTCATGAATGCCCGCCTCAAATAGTGAGCCCTTTCTCCCACGAAAACCGCCCGTGGAATTGAAGAAGTCACCGCTTTCGTTCGCCAGTGAGTCGAAGACCGGACCGTTGTCCGACGTGAAGACAAAGATGGTTTTGTCGAAAAGGCCGGCATCGTGAATGGCCTTGATGAGCTGACCGATTTGGCGATCCATCCGCGTGACCATCGCGGCGAACGTGGCTCGCGGCGTGCGATTGGCTGTGTAGTTGAGCAGATAAGGCTTCTCTTCAGGGAATTTGCCTTTGTACTCGGCCAGCGAGTCCTCCGGCACCTGAAAAGCCGCGTGCGGAATGATCGTCGGATAGTACAGGAAGAACGGCCGGGTCTTGTTGTCGCTGACAAACTTCACCGCTTGCTCGGTGATCACGTCCATGCCGAATTCTGTGCCCGCCAATCCGGCGTAGCTCTTTTCATCGTTCGGATCGGCGCCTGCCGGCAGCTTTTCATGGCCCGTCAGCGCGGGATTCTGCGGATTCTTGAGTGGAAATTTTGTGTCGTTATCCCAGAGGTAGGCCGGGTAGTGGCTATGCGCGACGCGCTGGCAGTTGTAGCCGAACCAGCGATCAATTCCCTGTTTCGTCGGCCGGCCATCACTATCCGGCCCGCCCAAGCCCCATTTCCCGAAGCCGCCCGTCACATAGCCGGCCTCTTTCAAAAGCCGCGGCAGCGTTACTGTGCCCGCCTTCAACGGATGCTGACCCTCCGGCTGAACTTCCTTGTTATTCCGCACTTGCGCATGCCCCGGATGCATTCCGGTCATCAGCACGCATCGCGAGGGGGCACACACGGCGTTGCCCGCATAGCACTGCGTCAGCCGCATGCCTTCTTTCGCGATCTGATCGATGTTCGGAGTGCGAATTTTCGTTTGGCCGAAAGCGCCGACATCGCCATAGCCGAGATCGTCGGCCATGAGGAAGACGATGTTGGGCCGGTCAGCGGCGCACGCCCAAGATACGAGTGAGAAAAACGCCAAGGCCAAAGCAGAAACAAGGTTGATTCGACTTGTCATCAATAACTCCGTCAAAAGATCTCTACGGGTGAGATGGCGTTTTTATACGCGGTTTAAGAACGAACTGCATCGCCCCAGTGTTCCGACCGGGCAGTTTTCAAA
>DASXLL010000139.1:0-1906 GCA_036496265.1 Pirellulaceae bacterium
CCGACGGCAGCAAGGCTGGCGCCGAGTTCCTGGTCAACACCACCACCGCCAGCTTTCAGGAGACCCCGGTGGTCGCGCAGCTAGCCAATGGCGGCTGGGTTATCGCCTGGGGGGATGACAGTCAGAGCGGCGGCGACACCTCCGGCGAGGCCATCCGGGCCCAGGTGTTCAATGCCGACGGCAGCAGGCTGGGCGGGGAGATTCAGGTCAACACCACGACGCTCGGCATCCAATCCGGGTCTTCGTGGAATCGAGTGGGCGATTTTTGATGCTGAATGGCTGACAAACCCGCGGATCACGTAGGGATTTTGCATTACGGCTGGGCGTAGAATTTGGCATCATTGCTGAATGATACGACCATCGAAGCGATGCCGGCGGCTTTGGGATACATATTCGTTCCCTGGTTTTCGACCGGAGCCAACAGTGCGGGGGATTTTCGGTGATCCGAAGGCCCGCGTGGTCACGCTCAACCGGCGCTCAAAAAAACGGCTTGTGGCTGTTGCGGTCGCATCCAGATGGGCTGGTATGACCGGAAGGTCCGGCGAGTGCGTGATCTTTCGTGCGGCGACACGCGGATATTTCTGGAATTGGAGGTGCGGCGGATTGACTGCCGCCGTTGTGGCAAGGTGAAGCGGGAACGGCTCGACTTTCTGGCGGACAATCCGCTCTATACCAAGCGCTTTGCTTACTACGTGGGCCGGCGCTGTCGGGCGGAGACGATCAAGGATGTGGCGGCGGAATTGGCGCTGGACTGGCACACGGTCAAGGCGCTGGACATGCAATACATGGAAGCCCAGCTCAAGCGCGCGGGCACACCTGGACCGCAGGTGATCGGCGTCGACGAGATATCGATCCGCAAAGGTCACACCTACCGGATCGTGGTCAGCGACCTCCTGCGCGGCCGACCGATCTGGTTTGGCGGCACCGATCGCTCGGAGGCGAGCATGAGCCAGTTTTATGCCTGGCTCGGCAAGACGAAGAGTTCGCGCATTCGCCTTGCCGTCATGGACATGTGGAAGCCGTTTCGGCTGGCGACAAATGCGCATGCACCGCAAGCGGCGATTTTGTTCGACAAGTTCCATATCATCCGCCATCTGGGCGAGGCCTTGGATACGGTTCGCAAGAGCGAGTATGCGAGGCTCGCGGGCCGCCAGCGACGCTACATCAAGGGCCAGAAGTACACGTTGCTGTCGCGCAAGGAGAACCTCACGCTCGACGGCAAGAAGGCGCTGAAGACGTTGTTGGCGGCCAACAAGCAGCTCAACACGGCGTATGTTCTCAAGGAGAGCTTTGGCCAGCTGTGGAGCTACGAGCGCGAGGGTTGGGCACGGCGGTTCTTCGAGAACTGGCGCGCCAGCCTCAAGTGGCA
Organism: Pirellulaceae bacterium; assembly: GCA_036496265.1. Taxonomy (GTDB): domain Bacteria; phylum Planctomycetota; class Planctomycetia; order Pirellulales; family Pirellulaceae; genus CAYLLN01. The sequence continues at coordinate 1,370 of DASXLL010000139.1, forward strand.
GCGGCTCAAGCCCTACGAGAAGTTCGCCGAGATGATCGATCGTCATTGGGACGGCATCGCCGCCTACTGCCGGCTGGAGAACAAGGTCTCGCTTGGTTTCGTCGAGGGGCTCAACAACAAAATCCGGGTAATCCAACGTCGCGCCTACGGATTGCGCAACGAGGACTACCTTCGGCTCAAAATCCTAACCTGCATGCTGCCCGCCCTATAGCCGTCTCGGGTATCAAGAACGTCGTGCATTAGATTGACGGCCGAATTGCCATCCATAGCGTCGTCCACAAACCCGCAGCACTGGCGAGGACCCTCGCTATGGACATGATGGACAACGCAAGCGCGTTGCCCACATGCCCACAGCGACAACATCAACAGCAGACAGCTGATCGAAATTGACTGAAAACCACCCACACGACTTCACGATGAAGCATTAATAAGTTCAGTAAGCGTAGTCGGCTGAAGCGTTTTCCGTCCGACGATGACGAGCGGTTCTGAGGCGAATTGTGCAATCGGTGCAAAATCGCTCACAAGGTCAAACGGAAG
>DASXLL010000140.1:0-10605 GCA_036496265.1 Pirellulaceae bacterium
CATCAAGGCCAGGTTAATCAGGCTCTGGGCTGTGCGCACGCCTTCATAGCTTTGGTTGACGCCCATCGTCCACCAGAAGGAGACGCGTTTGCCGTCGTGAATCAGGCGGGCGACCTGATGCAGCACGTCGGTGGAAAGTCCCGTGGCGGCGGCCACGTGCTCGGGCGTAAAGGAGTCAACATGTTGCTCGAAAGCGTTGAAGTCCGTCGTATGCGCGGCAATGAAGTTGCGGTCGATCCAGTCTTCGCGGATCAAGATGTGGGCGAGGCCGTAGAACAGCGCGAGGTCCGATTTCGGAACGAGCGGGAGGTGCAGCGTCGCGGCCATCGCCGTTTCCGTCTTGCGCGGATCGATGACGATGATCTGCGGGCGATGCGGATTGCGGCAGATGCGTTGCCACAAAATGGGATGAGCGATGCAGAGATTCGAACCGATGAGGACGATGACGTCGGATTCTTCGAAATCGGCGTAGGTGTACGGGGGCGCGTCGAATCCGAAGGCTTGCTTGTAAGCGACGACGGACGTGGCCATGCACTGCCGCGTGTTGCCGTCGCCATGCACCATGCCCATGCCGAACTTGGCGAGGCTGCCGAGATAGGCCATTTCTTCGGTGGCGATCTGCCCGGTGCTGAGAAAGGCGACCGAATCGTTGCCGTGGCGTTTTTGGATGGATTTGATCCGCCGGCAGAACGTATCGAGCGCCGTTTTCCAATCCGTTGGTCGCAGGTGGCCGCTGTCGTCGCGCAGCAAGGGAGTTGTGGCGCGGTCGGCCGATTGGAGGACGGAAAGGGCTTCCCAACCTTTGGGACAGGCCATTCCGAGATTGACGGGATGGTCGGTCGTCGGCGAGAGGCCGACGGCTAAGCCATTTTTGAGATGAACGTTCAGCGAACAGCCTGTCGAGCAAAAACCGCACGTCATCGCGGTGGTGGCGTCGGGAGTCTCGCCGGCCGGCAACTGGCCCAGGCCAAATCCACCGGGGTTGCGCAGCAATTCGGCGGTGAGCGGGCCGGTGTGCTGATGGAACAGGCCGTTCCAAAGCGTTTGAACCAGTGCGTTCGACGAGGTGGACGCGAAGCTCATGTACAGGGCGCTCCGGGCATCTTGGGGGCGACCGCTGCAGCAAAGAACAGATAGCGCTCGAGGATTTCGCCGGCTAGATTTAGCAACAAGAGCAACAGCGCTAGCGCGAGGAGGGGCGCCGGATGATATTGCGATGCTTGTGGGGCGAAGAGGCCGGCGAGCAAAAACACCGGGAACAGGATGCCGCCGACAATGCCGACGGCGAACCGCATTTGCGTGACGCGCGACAGGTCGCCGGTCATTAAGATTGCCGTGCGCCGCAGCGGCGTGAATGTACTGGTTCGCAGCCAGGTAAAGATGGCGGCTTCGGCGATCAGCTTTATCGCTGCCGAGCCCAGCAGACCAATGCACAGGCCGTAGCAGAGCTGCTGCCATGCGGGATCAATTGTGTCGTCTGAGGTCCAAGCACTGGAAGCCAGACGGATCAGCAAGGCGAGCGGGATGCCGAGGACCAGGCAGCTCAACAGGAATTTGAGCCCTGTGTAAGCCGGATTCCAAAACGCCCGTCGCGTGCTGGCATAAATCATGATCGAACAGACCACTCCGGCCAGGCCGCTGGCCGCGACCAGGCCACCGAGCACTTGGTTCCAAACTGGGGCCACCGCGACGCCGGCAAGTTCCAGCCAGGGCGACGCTGCATAGACCGACGCGGTCGCAGCAAATGCGCCGAACGCCAGCACCTCGCGACTGAGCCAGCTCGTGCGCCAGCCGATGATGGACCGATAGGCCAGCCACGGACGGCCCAGATGCAATGTCGCGGCAGCGAGGCCGACCAGGCCCAGCCCAAAGGCGGTCGCCAAATGCAAGACGCGGCCGGTTGGCTGCTCGCTGGTCACACCGGCCGAAAACAAAGCGTTCAAAATTTGATCGACGAGAAAGGTACCGACGGACATTTGCGTAAAGACCAGCATCAGCACGAGCGGCCAATGGGCGTGCTGCGGCGAGGCCGCGTAATAGTCGGCCGGGAGCAGATTTGCCGGCATCGGCCGCTTGGTCTTATAGACGGTGGTTGGCAGCGTATATCTGGGCTCGGGAGCGCCAGGCAGGAAGAGATTGGCTTCGGCGTTTTCCACCGCGGCCTGTTTGCTGACGACGGTCACGCGAATGGCTCGTGTGGGGCAAGCTTGAACGCAGGCGGGAGCTTCGCCGACGGCCAGACGATCACTACAGAGATCGCACTTGCGCACGATGCCTTTGGAGTGGCTATATTTCGGCACGTCGTAAGGGCATTTCAGGATGCAGTACTGGCAGCCGATGCACTGGTCGTCGAGATGGCGGACGATGCCGGTCAGCGGGTCTTTCTCGTAGGCGTTGACGGGGCAGCCGTCGAGACAGGCCGGCTCAATGCAGTGGTGGCAGGCAGTCGTCACGTGTTGGAGCGCGGGCGATTGACTTGTTCCGCCGTGCAAGAGCCCGACTGACCGCCAGGTTTCGTCTTCTTCGAGGCCGTTGAGATTGTGGCAGGCGACAACGCAGGCCTTGCATCCCGAGCAAGCGTCAAGATCGACTTCGAAGGCGTATTGTTCCCCGGCGCCGGGCTGCGATAGGGGAATCAAATCGCGGTAGTAGCGTTCCTGGAGTGGAGCCGTGTCGCGATCGTGCCATTGGGAGAATTTCTCGACCGCGGTCGATTTTTGCTCGCGCAGCAAGGTATCCAGCAGACTGAGCGGAGCATTTGGCGGCGCGGCATGCAGGTTCGCCGCGGGCTCGATCGAGAGCGCGAGCGACATCAAACCGCTCCCAGGCTTGGCTCTGGAACGCGATTCGAATCGCTGGCGGCGATTGCTTCGATTGCTCGCTGAGCGCGAACGGCCAAGATGAGCCAGGTCAGGCTGATGAACGTCAACACCAGCAGGGCCAGAAACGCGGCTTGCGGAAAACCTGTCGCGCGGCCCAGCCAGCCGAAGGCCTTAGGCAAAAAGAAACCGCCGAGAGCACCTAACATTCCCACCATTCCGCCGACCGCCCCGACATCCTGCGGAAAATAGTTGGGCACGTACTTATAGACGCTGGCCTTACCGATCCCCATGCCGATGCCGACAGCGACGGTCAAAGCTGCGAACACCCAAACATTCAGCGGCAAGATGCTCGACGGCATGCAGAGCGGAATCGTGGCCAGCAACATGCCGCAAAACACCGCGTGCGTGACGGTTCGCGGCCCGTACAAATCGCTCAGCCACCCGCCGAGCGGGCGCAGCAGACTGGCGGGAAAGATGAAGAGCGCCGTCAGAAGCGCGGCTGTGCGCAGCGTCACGCCATACGTCGTCACGTAGTAGTTCGGTAGCCAGGCTGAAAGAGCAACATAAGCTCCGAACACGACCACGTAGTACAGGCTGAACCGCCAGACCCGAACATGCTTTAGCGGCGAGAGTACATCACGTAGCGGCCGGCCCTGGCCGGGCTTAATGTCTTGCGCGGTGCAATACAGCCAGATCACCAATGCCATCGCCAACAGAAGCAGCGAATACATCAGCGGCACGGCCCGCCAGCCGCCGGGAATCCAGCCGCCGAAGTAGCCAGCTGCAGGAATGATCGTAAGCGCGCCCGGAACCAACACGACGAGCAGCTTCGTTCCGGCAGCGCCGACGTTGCCGGCGCCAAAAATGCCCAGCGATGTGCCTTTGGTCTCCGCGGGAAACCAGGCCGAGTTCCAGGCTATGCCCAGGGAGAATGAATTTCCGGCTAAGCCGAATAGCGCGGCGCAGATCAGCAACTCGGTAAAGCTATGGGCGTAGGCCAGCCACGCCGTGGGAATCGCACAGAACACGAGCAAAAGCAACATCACGTTGCGTCCGCCGAACCGGTCGGCCCAAATCCCGAAGTTCAGCCGGAATAGCGCGCCAGATAAAATCGAAACGGCGAGCAGCCACTCAAACCGCGATTCAATTTCTGCTTTGGCCTCTGATGGACTCAGTGACGACGCTAGCGGGCCGAGCATGAGCTCTACATCGCTCTTAATCTTGACGCCGAGCACACCAAGCATCAGCCAAACGGCAAACAGCACGGTGAAGGCAATCGTGGAGAGCCACAAAATACGATTGCGAGGATTAGAAAAATTGATAAGCGAAGAATCGGCGGCCCCTGACACAGCTTCTCCCTTGGTCCGGGTCACGAGGCCGCCTGGTCTCGCAACTGATATAAACGTTCCGCGTCACTTGAAAGCGATTGGCGTGCCGTAGGGGTCGGCATCCACCTTGGATTGCGTCGCAAACCGCGTAAATGGCAATAGAAATGCAAGTTCGGGGCTTCACGTCAGACAACGCTGGCAAACATTCGCGCGCTTAATCAATAACCATGGCTGCCCAGTAACTGAACAGCGGAGCGCTGCGCAGGTGGTCCATTTGGGACGATCTTGAGCGTGGGGCGGAGCATAGTGGGCGGTCAAGACGGCCTGTTGGAAGGCGGCTTTCTGGCGTGTAATAAGCTGACAGGTTTTCTTATTGCGGATAAGCAGCTTGGTTATGAACGTAATTACTGTCAGCCAGTTGCGGATTGGGTTCCGTGGGCCGACGCTTCTGGATGGCGTCTCGTGCCAGATTGAGTCGGGACAGCGGATCGGCCTGCTCGGGCGAAATGGTGCTGGCAAAACGACGCTGCTGCGAATTCTGAGCGGTGAAGTTGAGCCGGACGCGGGGCAGGTCACGTTTGGGCCGGGTGTCCGGGTTTCTCTTCTGCCACAAGAGGTTCCGCAGGATCTTACAGGATCGATTCGAGAAGTCGTGGCCCAAGGATTGTCTCATACGGACGCGGACGACCACGAAACGGCTTGGAAGGCGGAACAACAGCTCAATCGGATTTTGGCGGAGATGCAATTGCCGCCGGACGGCCGATTTGAAGTGCTCTCGTCGGGAATGAAACGGCGAGTGCTCTTGGCGCGGGCGCTTGTGGCGGAGCCGGAAGTGCTGCTTTTGGATGAGCCGACCAACCATTTGGATTTGACGGCGATCGAGTGGCTGGAAGATTTTCTGTTGCGCTGGAAGACGACTTTGGTCTTCGTCACCCACGACCGGATGTTCCTCCGCAAGCTGGCGACGCGGATTTTGGAGATCGATCGCGGTCGGCTCTTTGATTGGTCGTGCGATTACGACACTTTTCTTAGTCGCAAGGAGCTTGCGCTGGCCGCCGAGGAGACACAAAACGCGCTCTTCGATAAAAAGCTGGCGGAGGAAGAGGTGTGGATTCGCACCGGCATTAAAGCCCGCCGCACGCGCAATGAAGGCCGCGTGCGAGCCTTGGAGCGGCTGCGACTGGTGCGCAGCGATCGCCGCGAAAAGACTGGCGAAGTGCAGCTCGCAATTCAGGAGTCGGAGCGGAGCGGGATGCTGGTGGCGGAAGTGGATGGCGTTTCGTTCGCCTATGGCGAGCGGTCGATTGTCCGCGATTTTTCGACGAGCATTGTGCGGGGCGACAAGGTCGGCATCATCGGTCCCAATGGCGCGGGAAAGACGACGCTGCTGCGAATTCTGCTCGGACAGCTGCAGCCGCAATCGGGCTCGGTGCGGCTGGGGACCAATTTGCAAATCGCCTACTTCGATCAATTGCGTCAACAACTGAACGACGAAGCTTCGGTGCAAGACAACGTGGCCGATGGCTACGACACGGTTCGGGTCGGCGATTCTTCGCGGCATGTCATTGGATACCTGCGAGACTTTCTGTTTAGCCCCGAGCGAGCCCGACTGCCGGTCAAGTTTCTCTCCGGCGGCGAGCGCAACCGGCTGCTACTCGCCAAGCTGTTTACGAAACCCGCCAACGTAATCGTGCTCGATGAACCGACGAACGACCTGGACACCGAAACACTAGAGCTGCTCGAAGATCGATTGGTTAACTTCACGGGGACGGTGCTGCTTGTCAGCCACGATCGAGCGTTTTTGAACAACGTGGTTACCAGCACGATTGTGTTCGAGGAAAATGGTGTTCGCGAATATTTCGGTGGCTACGACGACTGGGTCCGGCAGCGGAAACCGGCTGCGACGCGGCAAACCGGCGAAGGATCGACCGCTCGCACTCGGTCCAGCAAGGCCGCCGAGCCGCCAACAGGCGCTAAGCGGAAGCTGACGTTCAAGGAACGCAAAGAGCTCGAATCTCTCCCCGAATTGATTGCGAAATGCGAGAGCCAGATCGCCGCGTTGCATGGCGAAATGGCAGAGCCGCAGTTTTATCAACAGGCGGGGTCCCAAATCGCGGAGGAACAGGCTCGCCTGACACAGTTGGAGGAACAACTGGCGGCCGCCTATCACCGCTGGGAAGAATTGGAGCAGCTTGCCTAGGAACACCTAACAAAACTTATACAAACCCGAAGCGTAAGCGAGGGAGTCGGGCCAGTTCGGGAAGTCCCTCGCTTACGCTTCGCCCAGTCCCTCGCTTACGCTTCGCCCAGTCCCTCGCTTACGCTTCGGGTTAGTTTTAGACGTTTTAAGAAGTCCCATGCGACTGTTTGCTGGAACCAAGTTCGATCGTCCACCGAAATGCGACCGCTGCGGTAAGCTGGAAACCGAATGCGATTGTCCCAAGCTCGCCAACAAACTGATTCCGCCGGCTGCACAGGTCGCGCGATTGAGTTTGGAAAAACGAAAGAAGGGGAAAATCGTCACGGTCGTTCGCGGGTTAAGTGCGGACGGAAATGACTTGGCCGCGCTTCTGAGCCGTCTCAAGTCGCAATGCGGCGCGGGCGGCACACTTCAAGATGGCAGCCTCGAAATTCAAGGTGACCATCTGCAGCGGATTGGCGATGCGCTGCGTGAATTGGGGTATCAGGTGAAGCCCTGAATCGAATCGGAAAAGCTTAGGCTGGCGTACGCGAGTCTTTTCATTCATCTCATTTCACGGCCTCCAGCAATCCACAATGTACGCCGGTCGGTACTACCGCTCGGGGTGAAAGGCTCGCCTCAGCCAGCATGGCGCGGTATTCCGCGGCGCTATAGGCGCGTCCCTCGGTGAGGATGAAAAGTGCCGCCGAATAAAGTGCAATCGCCAACGGGCCGTCGAGAGCATCATTGAGAAAGACATCGTGGATTAGCAGCCGCCCTTGGTCGCGCAATGCGGAAGCACTGTGGCCGATTAGTTTCTTGCACTCGGGCACGTCCCAATCGTGCAGCACATTCGATAACAGAACTAGATCCATACCCGTCGGGAGCGGATCGACGAACATATCGCCTGGCACAAGGTCGACGCGGTCTTGAACGCCATATTCGGCCACCAATTCGGCCGCCACTTTTAATACGTCCGGCCGGTCATAAACGATGGCGCGCAGGTGGGGATTCTTCTGCACCAGAGCAATCGAATAAATTCCAGTGCCTCCGGCAAGATCAAGCAATGTGCGACATCCGGAAGCATCGACGGCCTCCGCCAAGGCGGGTGCGACGTTCTTGGCGCGGCCGGCCAGGGCTAACGTCAAACGACGCGCTGAATCTTCGGCTTCCATGGCCGAAGGCGTTCCTTCTCGGTAAATAAATGCCGTCCCAGTGGCAGCGTTTGTGTTGGTTCCGATTGCCGGCTCAGCTCCGTACGGCTTGTTAAGCCGCAGCCGCTCGACCATCGCAGCGACGCCCGGCGAATTGGCCGCCAATCCGATGTAGTCGCCGACGAAGAAAGACCCGCCGGGCACTAAATGCTCCCGTGCGACGGCCGTCAGCGTGAGGCGACCTGCACTATCGATTTCTAGCAACCGCATCGCGCGCAGCGCGGTGAATAAGACGACCGATGGCCGCTCTGCCAGCTTCAAATCGGCCGATAGCCGCTCGGCCGACTTAGGCTCATTCGCAAGGCGGCCAAAGACATTGAAATGCGCCACCGCGGCGGTGAGCAGTTCCGTGCCATACGATCCCCGAAAGTGCTCAAAAATGGACGTGGGATCAATGGCCGGCCGATCGAGTGCGAGACTGGTCATGAGTGTTTAGCTTTCAATCACCGAATAATGCTTTTCCAACGCCGGCCGATTCAGTTCAAGCACGTATTGTCTCAAAAGTCGCTCGCTATTTGGTGGAATCGCCGGGAATTCTTCGCGGCACCTAATCTGCTTCCCGCCAGATTTTTCGGGAGGCGTCGAAGAAGTACCAACACACAGAATTCATCGCCATGGCTATAGCGGAGATGTAAAAAACGGTCTGCCAATTTCCCTTTTCGGCGAGGACACCGATCAGCCACGCAAAGATGCCGGCGGCCAGGTTGCCGCACATGTTGCCGATGCCCAGCACAGAGGCGACATGCCGCCCAGCGATGTCTTGATAAATGGCCCAGGAAGCGCCGAGGCCAAATTCGATCGTGAAGGAAATGAGCACCATGCTGCCGACGAACAGCCAGACATCGTGCAGTTGCGACGCGACCAGATAAAGGCCGCAGACGATGCCACCGGCACAGAGGCCTGGGATGCGGCGGCCCCACGCCAAACCAAAGCGGCGGACGAGGAGGTCAGTGGATGCTCCGCCAATCAAGCCACCGAAAATTCCGGTGAGGCCAGTCAGCGCCGTCATGACGCCCGCCACGGCCATCTTCTCACCGCCCGGCGACACAAGGGACTCAGGCCGGTACTGCGGCCAGTACTTCGCATAGAACTGGGACATGATTTCCGAAAGTTCGTTGCCGTGCGATTCGACCAGATATTGCGGTAGCCAGGTGGCGAGGAAAATCCAGCCGAGATTCACCGCGCAGTTGCATCCACAAACGAGCCAGACTTCCGGACTCTCGGCCAGTGCTCGAAGGCGGGGCCGCTGTTGCGAGGGTGGCGGCCCGGCTGGCTGGCCTTGTCCGATGAGATTGGCCTCGGCAGCGTTGCACCAGGGATGCCATTGCGGTCGATCGCGGTATAGATACCAAAACGCGGCCGCCCACAGAAAGCCGAGGGAGCCATAGAACACAAAGACCGCCCGCCAACGGCCGGTTTCCCAGCCCAGCCATTGTCCGGCCAGGAGCATGAGCAGTGGAGTGCAGAAAAACGCGATCAAGCCGCCGGCGCGGCCGCCCATCGCCACGCAGGTGTTCGCTCGGCCGCGAGCGGTCCGCGGAATCCATCGTTTGAGCAGACTTGCCGCCGCGGGATACGCCCCAGCTTGCGTCGCGCCGAGGGCCAAGCGCAATAGCAAAATTGCCGTCAGGCCGCCGGCGAACCCCAAGCAAACCGTCGCGGCCGACCAGCCGACGACATAGAGCGCCAATGTGCCGCGAGCGCCGAAGCGGTCGCTGAGCCAGCCGGCGGGGACTTGCAGCAGGGCATAGGCGAAGAAAAAAGCAAAGTGCGTGCGGCCGAATTCTTCTTTAGTGAGGTGGAGCTCGCGGAGGATGGAGTCGGTGGCGGGGCTGAGGGCAAAACGGTCGAGGTAGAGGAGGACGGACATCGCCATGCCGAGGACGATGACGAGGTAGCGGATGCTGGTGGGCGGTACATGGCTGGACGGCTCCCTGGTGTCAACGCCTTCATTCGGCGATTCGTATGGGTTCTGTTCCACGAGATTGTTCGCCTTGCGGGACGGCGTAGTCATGGCCCTATCTTGCCAGCGATTGCTGGAAAATGCACGGGAGAGCCAGGGGGCGAATTGGTATAGGTCTCGTAATTGGCAGGCCGGTATGATCCGCGGCCATGAAAAGACGCGAATTAACTGTTCTCAATTTATTGCTGGTTGCCGGGATGATCGCCTTGTCGATCGGCTGGTGGGTTGAGCATTGGCGATTTACGGCTGCGAACGCGGCACTCGACAAACTCCGGACGGACAAGCGGCGGGCGGAAAAGGATGGTGGAGAGTCGGGAGCGGATCAACAGCCGGAGCGGCGGCATATTCCGCTGGCCGGTGTTGCGAAGGGGTCCGCCAATTCGCCGATTACGATCGTGGAGTTCGCGGATTTTCAATGTCCGTTTTGTGGGCGGGCGACGGCGACGATCGATCAAGTGTTCAAGGAGTATTTGGGGCAGGTGCGGTTCTATGTTCGGCATTCGCCGCTCCCGTTTCATCCGGATGCGTCGCCGGCGGCGGAGGCAGCGCTGGCGGCCGAGGAGCAGGGAAAGTTTTGGCATATGCACGACAAGCTGATGGCGAATCAGCGGAGTCTGGCGCGGGAGGACTTAGAAGCGTACGCGCGGGAGATTGGTCTCGATATGGCCAAGTTTACGCAGGCGCTGGATGCGCAGGCATACAGGACGCGGATTGAGAAGGATGTGGCGTTGGCGGAGCAAGTGGGTGCGCGAGGGACGCCGACGTTTTATATCAATGGGCGAATGCTATCGGGGGCACAGCCGATTGAGGCGTTCAAGGCGGTGATTGATGAGGAGTTGGCGCGGGCTCAGAAGCTCGTGGCGAGTGGAACACCAGTTGAGAAGGTTTATGACGTTTTGACGGCGAGCGCGGCGCGCGATGGGAATGGACGAGTCAGGCGGTGAAGGCAGGAGACCAGCGCCCAGGAGGATTGCATTCTCAGGTTAGGCCGAGGATTTCGAGTCCTTGGCACGGGTCCCAGTTAATGTAATCGGCGTGAGCGCGGAGGGGTTCGGCTGGGCTGCGAAAGATGCGCAAGACCATGGTGGCGGCGGTGGTT
>DASXLL010000141.1:0-3490 GCA_036496265.1 Pirellulaceae bacterium
CAACGAGCCGCTCATGAAACGTTTACGTCCATTTTTGCTGGCCTGCACGCTTCTTCCGCTCGCCTCCCGCGCCCAAGACAAGAAGCCCAACGTCCTCATCTTCCTCTCCGACGACCAAGGCTGGGGCGATCTCAGCGTCCACGGCAACAAAAACCTCTCCACCCCCAACATCGACTCCCTCGCCAAAGACGGCGCTCTCTTCGAGCGCTTCTTCGTCTGCCCCGTCTGCGCGCCAACGCGAGCCGAATTTCTCACCGGCCGCTACCACGCCCGCGGCGGCGTCCGCGGCGTTTCCACCGGCCAGGAACGCCTCGACCTCGACGAGCGAACCATCGCCGACACCTTCAAAGCCGCCGGCTACGCCACCGCCGCCTTTGGCAAGTGGCACAACGGCCTCCAATCCCCCTATCACCCCAACGATCGCGGCTTCGACGAATACTACGGCTTCTGTTCCGGCCACTGGGGCGACTATTTCAGCCCCCCACTCATGCACAACAACAAGTTCGTCCCCGGCAACGGCTATACCACCAATGACTTCGCCGAGCACGCGATGACCTTCATCGAGAAGAACCAAAACCGCCCCTTCTTCTGCTACGTTCCCTTCAACACGCCCCACTCCCCAATGCAGGTGCCCGACGAATACTGGGACCGCTTCAAAAACAAAAACCTCGAAATGCTCCACTACCGCCCCGGCGAGGAAGACATCAACTTCACCCGGGCCGCCCTCGCCATGTGCGAAAACATCGACTGGAACGTCGGCCGCGTCCTAAAAAAGCTTGACGACCTCAAGCTGGCCGACAATACCATCGTTGTCTATTTCGCTGACAACGGCCCCAACAGTTGGCGCTGGAACGACGGCATGAAAGGTCGCAAGGGCTCCGTCGATGAAGGCGGCATCCGTTCCCCCCTCCTCGTCCGCTGGCCCAAGCACGTCCCCGCCGGCACGCGCATTCCGCAAATTGCCGGCGCAATCGATCTCTTGCCAACCCTCGCCGATTTCTGCGGCGTGCGCACCATCGGCAACAAAAAACTCGACGGCGTCAGCCTTAAACCATTGCTGACCAGCCCCACACCAACCCGAAGCGTAAGCGAGGGGCAATCCTCCACCTGGCCCAACCGCACCATCGTCACCTTCTACACCAACCGTCTTAGCCTCCGCACCCAACAATACCGCTTCGATGCCGGCGGCGGCCAGGGAAAAAAGGCCGTGACCAACACCGCTCTCTTCGACATGGTCAAAGACCCCGGCCAGCAGCACGACATCAGCAAAGAACAGCCGGAACTCGCCGCAAAACTCGCCGCCGAAGCCAAAAAATGGCGCGCCGAGCTCGCACCGAAAGCCGGGCCCGACGACCGTCCCTTCACCGTCGGCTACGCGTCTGGTCCTACCAGCTCCACGCCCCTCCCCGCCCGCGACGGCGTCGCCCACGGCACGATCCAGCGCAGCGACAGCGCTCCCAATTGCTCGTTCTTCACTCACTGGACCAGCACCGGCGACAAAATCACCTGGGACGTCGATGTCGGCCGCGACGGCCGCTACGAAGCCACCGTCTACTACACCTGCCGCCCCGCCGACGTCGGCTCAACCATCGAGCTCTCGCTCAACGGTGCCCGCATCGAAACCAAGATCACCGAGGCCCACGACCCGCCGCTCTACGGCAAAGAGCACGACCGCGTCGAACGCAAAGCCGAATCCTTCATGAAAGACTTCAAGCCCCTCAAGCTCGGCGCCTTCGATCTCAAAACCGGCCGCGGCGACCTCACTCTCCGCGCCCTCAAAATCCCCGGCCAACAAGTCATCGACGTCCGCTACATCATCCTCGACCGCATCCAAAACGAGTAATCCTCGACCCGAACCATCGAACCGTCATTAATAGCCGGGAGCAAACCTGCTCCCGGTGCGACGCCGTTTGACCGTCCCTTTGCGGTTTGCTCTTCTTCGTGTCTTTTTGTGTTTTTCGTGGCTATCTGCATGGAATCAAGCGATTGGAATTTCACTCGCCCGCCGCAACAACCACCCGCCGAAACACCGCCAGCGGCGGCGATCCAGCGTCGTTCACCTCAAGAATGACATGAACGGTCGCCGCCTCGCCGCGTGATGCACTGAAACGCGTCGTAACGCCTTCCATCGGCGCCAGCGTAACCTCGCCGCCCAACAAACTTGCCTCCCGATAAATGAACCAGCGATAGCGCACCGCATTCCCATCCACATCACTCGAGCCCGCCGCCGACAGCGTTACCATCTCGCCCGCCTTCGCCTGAATTCGTACCACTTCCCGCGACCGATCCCCATTCACCACCGCCACCGGCGCATGATTCGCCTTCTCAAACTTATCCGCCACGCACCAATTCAACCGCGTCTGAAAATCGGCCTGCACTGCGCTCCGCCATCGCCAAACAGTCGCGCGGGCATCGCTCACATCACCAACCGCGTCACGAGCATCGCGATAAACCCCCTCGGTGCCTCGCTCAAATCGTCCGCCAAACCCGCCCCATTCCGGATGCTCAATGTCATTCAATCCATGCGGCAAGAAATACAGCCACGACGGCGTATCACCTTCCTTGATCGCCGCATGAGGATTCGGCGCCGTCCACGTCTTGGGCGGATACAAAGCCCCAAGCGGCCCATGATTCTGCCGGATATTCGTCTCCATCCACTCCCGACTAACCAGCGATTCATCCCCGCCCAAATACATCCCGCGAAACACACCCTCGCGCTTATCGCGGCCCGCCGGCGCTCCCGCCTGAACATACGTAGGGTGGGCTGTGCCCACCATCCCCACCATTTCCTGAATCCAACTCGCCAACCCATCCTGATCCGCCACATCATAAATCCGCAGCCGCGCGACGAACTCCTTCAGCCCCTCTTCGCCCCGATCCTGCTTCACCCGCCACAACGCCTGCCCCAAGTCCGTCTGCCCGCCCCAAATGCTGATACACAGCGGCCGCGGATCAGGCTTATCGACGACAGCGATAATCCACTGCGATGCCTCCGTGTCCCGCCCCTCGCCAATCGCCTCCTTGCCGCGCTGGCTACTCCCAACCTTAATCTTCGCCAGCAACTGCTCAGCCGTTGGATAACCAGCCGCGTGCTTCACCAAATTCGGCCGCACCTCGCCATACGCCGTCACCAACTCCCGAATCATCTCCGGGTGCGTAACATGCTGCTCCCGCTTTCCCGTCGTCCCGGCTGACGTCGCAATCAACCCCTCAATTTCAAACTCATTCGCATACAACAGCAGCCGCACCATCGACTGCTGATCGTCCGGATCCGCACCCATATCCGTCAGCACCAACAGCCGCGGCTTCTCGGCGGCGAAAGAATCGCCGACCACTAGCGCGAGTATCACACCGACCGGAAACAGATTTGAAATTCCGATCACGTCAAGTCGGTGGAAGGAGAATGATTAGGAGTAAGATTAAGAGTATGAACAGGATTAAGAGCATGAGAAAGAGTAAGAGCAGGACAGACAAGTCCTAATCCTAATCT
>DASXLL010000142.1:0-3559 GCA_036496265.1 Pirellulaceae bacterium
CTGCGTCGGTAATGTCGCCTCGAACAAGTGGCGCTTTTCTCCCCGCTTGCTCGATCCATTTGGCCGTTTCTCTCGCGTCTTCGTCCTCATCAAGGTAGCTGATGAGCACGTCTGCTCCCTCCCGCGCAAAGGCAATTGCGACAGCTCGCCCAATTCCCGAGTCGCCGCCCGTGATGACGGCCTTCTTTCCCGCCAAGCGCCCAGAGCCTTTGTAAGTCTTTTCGCCATGATCCGGCTGCGGATCCATCCGTGCGGTCCGCCCGGGCACTGTGTCCTGTTGTTGCGCAGGTTGCGGCGGCTTTGGCCGCGACGTCGAGCTAGTTGCCATGCTGTCCTCAATTCTGTCTGCGAGACCTGTTCCTGTTCCAATGCATGTTCGCTTTTTGGAGAGGCTCTAGCCTACGCAATTCCTAAGCCAAATCTCGCCATGCCGCGGCTTGCGACCATTTGTCGGCCTTTCACTCACGTCTGAACCGTTCGTGGATTCGCTCGAAACGTGCGGCGTTAAATTGCGCTTAAAGAAAAGAAAAGAAAACGGCTTAACTACTCTTCGAACCGCTGATGATTTCCACAAGCCGTCTTGCGTCTTTGGGCGCGGCGCTCTTCACGTCGTTATCAAAATAGCAGTAGACGTCCCGCCGCCGTTTCCACTTGTTGATAGCGGCCGCCCACGCGGAAAGCGTCTTCGGCTGGTAGCGGCCCCGATACTTGCCGGTCGGACCATGGCCGCGAATATAAACGTGGCTCGCCGTCGCTTCCCAAGGAGCTGGCGCATCGTGATGATCGGACAAGCACAACGCGATATTTGCCTCGCGCAAGACGTCAAGCAGCCGCGGCTCATACCAACTTTCGTGGCGGAATTCAAAAGCGTACCGGCGCCGCTTTGGTAGCAGTTTCAAAAACGATGCCAGCCGCTCCCGGTCAGCAGTGAACCGCGCCGGTAACTGAAAGAGCACCGGGCCCAACTTCGGGCCCAGCACCTTGAGTCGCGTCTCCATCAGCTCGATGCTGTTCCGGCAATTCGCCGTGAGCCGCTTCCAATGCGTGATAAACTTCGACGCCTTCCAGGCAAATACGAAATCGTCGGGCGTCGTCTCGCGCCACGCCTGCACGGCTTCTAGCGAGGGCGTGCGGTAGAACGAACCGTTAATCTCGGTCGTGCGAAACTGCTCGCCGTACCAACGAAGCCAATTCTTCTTCGGCACATCTGGCGGATAAAACGGACCGCGCCAACCGTCATACGTCCAGCCGGAAGTGCCGATCCACAACTTTCCCATGAACTCAATCGTAGGCAGCCGCCTCGGCGAAACACAATGTTTTCTGCTCGCGAAAGCTGCAAACCGCGCGGGCGGCAACGACTGTTGGCCGCGCAGGCGCCGACCTTCGTGCGCGAAAACTACCGAGCGATCACTTCTCCGCCGGTGCCGCCGGCTCCGCCAATTCCCACAGCGACTTCTGGTTGGTGAACTTCAGCGACGCCGAGTTCAAGCAAAACCGCAGCCCCGTCGGTCGCGGCCCATCCTCAAACACGTGCCCCAGGTGACAGTCGCACCGCGCACACAGGATTTCCGTCCGCTGTATGCCCAGGCTGTTGTCGGCGTGCTCAATGATGTTCTCCGGTGCAATCGGCTGAAAGAAGCTTGGCCAGCCGGTGCCCGATTCAAACTTCGCCCCCGAAGCAAACAGCGGCAGCCCGCAGCAGACGCAACTGTAAACGCCTTCCTGGTGATTATCGATTAGGTTGCCGCAGAACGGCGCCTCCGTCCCCTTGTTGCGGGCGATCTTATAGGTATCCGCTCCAAGCTGCGCCTGCCACTCCGCGTCCGTCTTCACCACGCGAGGCATTTCCACCGGGCCAATCAATTCGCCCGCCGCGTTAATCACTTTGACCTTTACCATTCCAGGCTCCTTTGCCGGCGTGCTTGTGACCTCGCTCCCAGCTTCCTGCGCCGGTTCCACGGCCGGTTCAGCCCGAACGGCACGATGGAATCGCACCGTCAGAAATACGGCACCCATCACGGCAGCAACTACCCAGATCGCAACACGCCTTTTCATTGTTTTCTCCATCGTGTCCGCTAATGCGCAAAAACACTTTCTCAATCAAGCATTTACCGCGGCAACGCTTCGGTCAATCCCGTTTATTGTAGCGCCGTCATCGACGATAGCAATTTTTGGAAGCCGTGACGCGATGGTTGCTGCCCACCAGCCCCAGGGCCAGTGTTCCAATAGCTGAACGTAATTTGGGACCGCCTCGCCCCAAACTCGCCGCCACGTCGGAACTGCCGCTTGCCATTTACCCAACGATTGTCGAAGGCCGGCGACTACGGTTACATTTGTATGCTGAAACAAGCACTCTTTCTTGCCCTTTCGTCTGCACGCGCCGCAGCGCATCGCGAAATTTTTCAATAGCTTATTCATGCGAGGAAGCCAACATGCCTAGCTCCATTCGGACTCACCTAACTCGGTGTTCTGTCGTTACGTCACTATTGTCGATCGCCATCATCGTGCACGTTTCCCACGCGCAGACGCCGAGCGCGACCGACGCCGCGCCGCCTCAATTCAATGACCATGCGGACATGCTGCGGCAGCTCGGAATCACCAAGCTGCGCCCGGGCCGCAATGGCCAAAACCAAACGGGCGAGGGCTTCGACGAAGCCACCGCAAATCCCTACAAAGATACGATGCCCGACGTGCTCGTTATGAAAGACGGAACAAAGGTCACCAGCCCCGACCAATGGCCGAAGCGCCGCGCGGAAATCGTCGAAGACTTCGAACGCGAAGTCTACGGACGAATACCGGGCGACGTTCCCAACGTGAAGTGGGAAGTCACTGAGACCACCGCAGGCACGAGTGGCGGAATTCCCACGGTCACAAAAACTTTGGTGGGCCATGTCGATAACTCCGCCTACCCCGAGCTCACCGTCAACATCCAAGCAAGTTTTACCGTCCCGGCCGATGCCGCCGAACCCGTGCCAATGATGATTGAGTTTGGCGGTTTTGGCCCTCGCCGCGGAGCCAGCCCAGGGTCGGGAAGCCCGCCCGCCAATCCTGCGCCGGTCCCCTGGACCCAACAAGCGATCGCACACGGTTGGGGTTATGGCACCATCAATCCGGGCAGCATTCAGCCCGACAACAATCAACTCCGGACCGGAATCATCGGCCTCGCCAATAAAGGCGAGCCGCGCAAGCCGGACGACTGGGGCGCGCTGCGCGCCTGGCAATGGGGCGTTAGTCGGCTGATCGATTATTTTGAAGCGAATCCCGACTCGAAGGTCGATCCAAAGAAAGTCGGCGTCGAAGGCGTCTCGCGTTACGGCAAGGCAGCCATCGTCACCGAAGCATTTGAACCGCGCGTTGCCGTGGCATTCGTAGCCTCCTCGGGCGAAGGCGGCGTGAAATTGAACCGCCGCATTTTTGGCGAGGCCGTCGAAAATCTCACCGGCGGCGAGTACTACTGGATGGCCGGCAACTTCATCAAGTACGGCGCCGACAACATCAACGGCAATTCGCTCGACGCCCGCGACATCCCCGTCGACTCCCACGAACTCATCGCCCTCTG
>DASXLL010000143.1:0-8406 GCA_036496265.1 Pirellulaceae bacterium
TGACCGTGCATTTATGCAAATCAACTCCGACGAACGTTTGAAAACCAGCCACGTTCTGCAACATAAAGACAATCTCCGTGTTAGGGGCCAAGAACTTCCAACTACCAGGGGGAAGCGTACCAACTCCCCCAGGCCCCTACATGGTTTTACGCTGGTCGAGCTGCTTGTCGTAATCGCCATCATTGGCGTCCTCGTTTCGCTGCTGCTGCCAGCCGTTCAGCAAGCTCGAGAATCGGCGCGGCGAATCAGTTGCACCAACCGTCTGAAGCAAATTGGTTTGGCACTCGTGAATTACGAATCGTCGCACAAGCTTTTTCCGCCGGCTTACATCACTGGCAATCCGGCCGCGAACGGGTCGGCGTTTGGCGTGAGCTTCGGCGACGAATACCACAACGGTCCGAGTGGCTTCGCGTGGGGCGCGCTGCTGCTGCCGTTTCTCGAACAACAAGGTCTATATAGTCAGTTCGATTTTAGCGCGCCTTGCTGGGCCCCAGTCAACGCAGCGGCGGCGCAAGCCAAGGTCAGCGTCTTTCTCTGCCCGTCGGCCAATGGCGGCAGCAATGGTTTCAATGTGCAGCGCGAAGGAGCCGACGTACGTCACGGCGTCGATTTCAACCCGCCAATCCGCTTTGCGCATTCGCACTACGTGACCAACGCCGGAGTTCATCAACCGTGGGGCCGCGAGTCGGCGTACAGTTTCGATTACGACGTGCCGGAACCCATTGCGGCGAACAATAATCAACCCGCTCGCATCGATGGTCCGTTTTATCGCAACTCTCGAATCAGAATCGCCTCGGTCAGCGACGGTCTATCGAACACCGCCTTCATCGGCGAGCACAGCTCAATCCTCAGTAACAAGACATGGGTTGGTGTCGTGCCCGGCGCTGTGACCCCGCCGCGGCTCGACTTGCGGCCCTGGCCGTCGGAAAACAACGGCGCCGGCTGTCTGGTTGGCGCTCACAGCGGCCCCGACACGCACGATCATCCGCAAGTCATCATTCACGCGCCCAACAACCCCTTCGGCCACACGGACGAAATGTGGGGCGAGCATCCAACCGGCTGCAACGTCCTCTTCGGCGACGGCGCCGTCCGTTTCGTCAACGCCTTCATCAACCCCTACACCTGGGTCGCCCTCTCCACCCGCGACTGCGGCGACGAAACCACCGGCGATTTTTGAATGGGAGCGCAAACCCTGCGAGCGCATGGCCTGGGTGGCTGTGTTTTGCGCAGCATAACACGGCTCTTCATTGACCAAGCAACAGTTCCCTCTCCCACTGGGAGAGGGCTAGGGTGAGGGTTTTGCATTTTCCGAACGATTAAACACAGCCAGATACAAACAACATGAACACAACCCGCAAAACAATCATTACGATTTTCGCCATCTTGGCTGTTGTTCTCGCGATCCGCTGCTGGTTCTCCTTGCATTCGCAGCCCCAACTGAAGCCCAGCGACGAAGTCTATAACACCGTCGATGCCCTCTTCACCGCCATCACGGCTCACGACCAGGCCCGATTGACCATGTGCGAGCAGCGGCTAACGCAATACGAATCAGCCGGCCAGATTCCTGCAGCCGCGGCCAAACGACTAACCACCGTCATCAACTCCGCCCGCGCCGGCCAGTGGGACTCCGCCGCCCAAAGCCTCTACGAATTCATCCAAGCCCAGCGCCGCGAGCTATCGGCAACACCCAACGCACCCGCCCGGACTGCGGACACCGGAAGATTCGTTCGTTAACTTCGCGCATCAAAAAGGCGGCCCCTGGGCGTCGCGGGCCCTTTCATAACCCCAGCCGCGGCAGCGGCGCAGGAATGCAGCCTGGGGCTCTCAGCCCCAGGACCACTGACCACCACCAATCTCACCCCAGCCGCATAGCGGCGACAGGATGTAGCCGGGTGGCGTCAGCCCCCGGAAACAATCCGACGTAAAACCATTCCAAGCCACGAAGTGGCGACATTCCCTACGTCCACAAACGCTCGAATACCAAACGCACGCTCGGTATGATGAAACGCAAGTTCGGCGATTTCAGTCCGCAGCAAGAGCGAACTGGCGATGCGAAACGAAGCTCTCGCCAAGCTCGTTTGCCACAACCTTTGCTGCCTGATTTCAACGATGTACGAAATGGGCGTGAATCCGGTGTTTTGCATCGATCAGTCGCAGGCAGGGTAAAGCAGCGTGGAAACAAATCCCTACGAAAGCCCCACGTCTTCCGAGCCGGTCGGCTGTAGCGGCACTATCCTTACTGCCGTCTCAGCAGCATGTTGGCTAATCTCCGCAGGCTGGTTGCTTATTGGCGTGCTGGCGGCGATTTTTCCAACGGGTTTATTAGTCCTGAGAGAACGTCCTTTACTTTACGCGACTCTCATGGCCTGTTTCTTCGTGCTTCCGATTGCCGGAATTGTTCTACTTGGATTTGCTAGTTGGAGGCGATCTATTCTTCTCGCGATACTCGGACTGCTACTAATTCTCCCTGCCCCGATCCTATATGGACTGAGACTTTATTTCGGGACTTTGTGATCTCGCCTATTGGGCAGGATTGCCCCAAGAAACATCCCGAGAATCGCGGAAGAAATGTGCAGAATACAGTTGCATACGTAATCAGCCTGAAACGCGGCTACTTGTGCAAAGCTCCCGATTATCGAAACATTTGTCCACTTCCGGTGTTTAATAGCCAAGCGACCAGTGCGCCACCTCGCTCTTTGACAATTCAATAAGCCATCCGGGCATTAGCCGACCTGATACTCGCCCGAGCAGTCGCCCGAATCGCTATGCATATCCCATGCATAAAATGCATAACGCTGAATAACCAATTCGGCCGCAACTCGCTTACTGTACGTATGTTAAGTACAGCATGGCCCTCAAAAAATTAATGCATCGTGCATATGCATAGACGAAACAGGGCAGCGGTCGCCACCTACGAATTCAGCATTCCTAATGGCCATTAGACGAGTGCGCTATCGCACGAGAAAGCTCGTATTGGACCGATCCATTTCGTCTTCCCAGGCTTTGAGCCGAGCTTTGAGATCGGCAACGACTGCTTGATTTTGATAGCCGAGATCGCGCCGCTCATCGATATCGTCTTTGAGGTTGAAGAGCAGATCGACGCCGCCGTCCCAGACATATTTCCAGTCGCCGTGGCGGATGGCCTTTTGGTGCCGCGTAGAGCGATTAACGCGCCAATAAAAGATCCGCTCGCGCTCGGGCGCTGCGCCGGTGAGGATCGGCAGCAAGTTAATGCCGTCGAGTTGGCGGCCGCTTGGCGGCGCGGCGCCAGCCGCGGCAAGAAACGTGGCGGTCAAATCCATCGTGATCGCCGGCTGACTCACGAGCTTGCCCTTGGGAAGCTTTGCCGGCCAACGCATCAGGCACGGCACGCGAATACCGCCTTCCCAAAGCGTCTGTTTATGGTTGAACAGCGGCGAATTATCCGACAGCCGTTCGCCACCGTTATCGCTCGATAGAACAAAAAGCGTGTTGTCGAGAATACCTTGCTTTTCGAGCTCGGCGAGCATCATGCCGACGCCTTCATCCACTTTTTCCAGCATCGCGGCATAGTCGCGGCGCGTTCCGTCGTACATGTTCTCCTTGGTCACCGCTGGCAGCGGGCGATTCGGCGGCTGATAAGGCGAATGCACGGCGTTATATGGGACGTAACAAAAAAACGGTTGCTTGGCATGCGCGCGGATAAACTGCGTCGCGTGCTGGCTGATCAGATCGGTGAGATAACCCTCGGCTTTAACCGGATTGAGGTTCTCGCGAAGAGCGTAGGTGCCGTCGAAATAGTTGTAGCGATAGTAATCGGCGTGCCCGAGCAGCTCGCCAAAATACTCATCGAAGCCATGACGGACCGGATTGAATTCATCCTTGTAACCCAGATGCCATTTGCCGAAAGCGCCGGTCGCATAGCCAGCGGGTTTGAGCATCTCGGCAATGGTGGTTTCGCTGGCGGGGAGACCAAGTGCGTGAATGTCCGGCTCTGGCACGAGCTTGCCCTCGACGCGGCGGAACTGCTCCGCCGTAAAACCCATCGCCCATTCAAAACCAACCCGCTGCTGCCAGCGGCCCGTGATGAACGCAGTCCGCGTCGGCGTGCAAACCGGCGCGTTGGCGTAGAAGTCAGTGAATTTCAGACCTTCCTTCGCCAGGCGATCGATATTAGGCGTTTTGATGTCCTTGGCACCCATGCAACCCAGATCGGCATAGCCCATGTCATCGACAAGCACGAACACGATGTTGGGCCGCGTGCTCTGGGCCAATGCGGATACCGACAGACAGAGGCCAAGAACAAAAAACAAGAAGCGTCGAAGCATTGTGGTTTAATCCTGATTAGTCGGCCTTCGCAACCTGATCACCATGGTCTCGCAACCAGGCGATTAGTTTTCCTCGCAAATTGGCGATTCGATCATGCTGACCAACGTCCTCAATCAGATCGTGAAGCTCGTCGGGGTCATCAGCGACATTGAACAACTGCCAGCGATTGATTTTAGGATACCAAATCAACTTCCAATCACCTTCGCGGATCATCCGCTGCGAATCCTGAAAGTAGCCGATGACGAAGGGATGAATTTCCTTCCGTTCGCCGCGCAGCACAGGTGCAAGGCTGCGGCCGTCCATCTCCGGAACGACAATTTTTGCCAACTCGCAAATCGCAGGAAACAAATCGCGCAAATAACACTGCGTCGAAAGCCGTTTTCCGACTGGAATTCCTGGTCCAGTCATCACCAGCGGCACATTAATCGTGTGCTCGTACATATTTTGTTTGCCAACAAGTCCATGACTGCCGATTGCCAGACCATGATCGCTAGTAAAAACGACAATCGTGTTCTCTCGCTGACCGCTGGCATCAAGTGCAGCGAGAACGCGGCCAATCTGCTCGTCGAGATGCGAAATGACGGCGTAGTAGCAGGCCAGCTCCTGCTGCACATCCTCTGCGGTGCGCGGGAACGGCAGCAGCAGCTCATCACGACCGCGGATGTTGCCGTGATCGAACGGATGCTCGGGACGAAAATTGGAGGGCAGCGGCAGTTTTGCCGCCTCATACTTCCGTTCATAACCGGACGGCCAAATGCGCGGATCGTGGGGCGCAGTGAAATTGACGTGAATGAAAAATGGTCGCTGATCTTGTTTCTGGATCAAGCGAATCGCCGCATCGGCGAAATCGGCGCTGATATTCGGCGTGAGGCCGACGCCGCGCTCCGGAAATCGCCGCCCATCGTCGGTTTGAAATTGCCAGCCGGTATATCCCGTGGCCGGCCTGCCGCGAAAATCGACGTACGGCTCGTCACCCTTCTTTCCGCTACCATAAAGGCCGTCGCATTCTTCATAACCGACCTGCGACGGCCGCCCAGCCGTGTGCCATTTGCCGACGTAAGCCGTCCGGTATCCGGCCTTCCGCATGACTTCGGGCCACAGCGGCACGCCGGCGTTCAGCTTGAGCTGGCTGAATGTTCCATTTCGAAAGCCAGTGCAGCCGGTGATAAGCTCGGCCCGGCTGGGATGGCAAAGCGGGTGCGCACACGTGGCCCGAGTGAAAACGGTCCCGCGGTGGACGAGCGCGTCGAGATGCGGCGTGCGAATATTCTGGTTGCCCAGGGCCGCAATCGCGTCCGGTCGCTGGTCGTCGGCGACGAGCAGCAAAATGTTGGGCCGACGCGCTTCGTCGGCAGCGTTCGCGATGCCGCCGCAGACGGTGATCAACAAAATCAGCTTAAGAACCCTGCGGCGTACCATGCAGCCAAGTTAGCAGGGCGAAGCGACGATCTCCAGCACGGAAGCCGAGCGCAGCTTCGAGCGACAGCCGCGGCTCAGTTCGCTCCCGAGCAACGCATCGCGCCGGTGCATGGAGCGATCAACTATCGCCGATTGAAGAACTTCTTCAGCATGTCCGCTGCCGCCTCGCGGGAATCGGCCTTGTTCGTCGTCGGCCGCGGTGGCAATTTGCCGGGTTCTTTCTTGTCAGGACGCTTGAGGGTGATCGTCTTACTGTCGCTGGGCTTGGCCGCTGCCTCCGCTGTAGCGGGGGCCACGGTATCGTCGAGGCGAAACTGGCGCGTCTCAGGATCGGTAGTTCGCCGCGATTTTTCCTGCGTATCGGCCTCATCGAGCCATGAGTTTATGTCGTCGAGATCGGAAGTGGAACTGCCGCCGCCACCGACTTCCGCGGTGCGGGCAACCGCTTCCTTAATGTCCGCAATCTTCGGTCGCTTTGGTTTGGCGTTGGAGTGCTCAATGACGAGCTCGAATTCGCGCCTGCCGATTTTCAGCACATCCCCGCTGAGCAAAACAGCCTCTTCGGCGACCCGCTCTTCGTTAACGAACGTGCCATTGCGACTCTTGAGGTCGCGCACCAAGACCTCGTTCTCGGTCGTGATTATGGCGCAGTGCTTCCGACTGACCGCGTCGTCGTTGTTCAACTGCAAGTGAACGCCTTCTTCACGACCTTCGCGACCGATGACGCACTTGGGCGTCGGGATTTTGATCTCTTTTCCCGCGCTAGTTTTGAAACGAACATGCATCTTGCACTCACTCCCAGCACTTTGCCGTTGCCTGCTGAATCGTTAAGGAAAAATGAGGACGAAAACGGGCATGAAGGCAATCGCAAACCCTGGGATGAATTTATGAGTACATTTTACCAGCCAGCATTCGGAATTTCAGCCGCGGTCGCCATCCGAACCAACTCGTGGTTCGGCAGACGAAAGAAAAATATGAATCGGCCCGCTCTGAATCGACTGACCTTGATTATGCTCCACGACGATGGCAAATTGCAACTGTCGAACGGCAGAATTAATCCGCCCATTCTTAATATCGGCAGACCGAGCCGTTACTATCGCCGATGGAGCCAGTCACTTGCGGCAAACCGCTCGTGACAGGTGGCTTCCGACGACGAAAACTCGTTAGCGGTGAGCGAACCAACCCTAAACGTGCAACCCAGACGACTAGCCAGCCGGGGGGGCCAAAGATCAATGAGATTAACGGTTGTAATTGCTTTGCCGACAATTTGCTGAATTCCGGGCAGTTCGGGGGCAAATTCAGACTGACAGAGCAGGATGCTGCCGTGCTGCAAAATCGCGCCGCGGCGACGGCGCTGGGCACTGCCGACGATTTTTGCTCCGGACGAGACGATGTCGAAGCAGGTCCGGCGTTGGAAGCACAAAAAGGGCTGCGGATTGCGACCACTCTGGCCTGGTGCGGTTTCGCACAGCGGGCCGGCGCGGTACAGCGCTGACGAGATACGCAAATCGCTGAGTACGGCGATTATCGCGGTGTGAATTTCTTCGTAGAGGCGTTGAGAGGCAGCGGCGCTCGATGATCGTTCAGGAAGCGCAAGGCTATAGGTCAGCTCATGATCGTGCAGAATGGCGCCGCCGCCGCTTGCTCGGCGGATGAGCGGGCAGGCGAGGCTTGGCTGATGCCCTTCGCGCTCAGCTGCTGCTTGAAAATAGCCGAGCGAAAGAGTCGGCTCGCTCCATTGATAGAGCCGCAGTGTTGCGACGCCATCTGTGGCCGCCGATGTAAGGAGGGCCTCATCAATGGCCATATTCATCGGCCCGTTGCGAGGTGGGTCCACGATGAGGCGCAACAGGTCCATTATGTGGCGGCAGCGGCCGTCCATTTCATCATTGGCTGACGCGCGGCGCGGACTTCGTCGGGCCGGCTGATGAGCGTGCTATGCGGCGCTTGATGCAGCACCTCCGGCGATTCCTCGGTGATGCGGAACAGCGTCTCAGCAAAGGCGTCGAGCGTTTCTTTGCTTTCTGTTTCCGTGGGCTCGATCATCATCGCTTCGGGAACCGTCAACGGAAAATAGACCGTCGGAGCGTGAAAACCAAAATCGAGCAGTCGTTTGGCCAGGTCCATTGCCGTGACGCCGTTTTTCTTTTTGAGTGGCGCGGCGGTGGCCACGAATTCGTGCATGCAGCGATCGCCTTGCGCTACCGGCAGGATGTGCTTAACGCGGCTGAGCAAATAGTTGGCATTGAGCACTGCATTTTCGGCGACGGCCTTGAGTCCATCTGGTCCGTGCGTGCGGATGTAGCAATAAGCGCGGACCAAGACTCCGACATTGCCAAAAAAGCTGCGGACGCGGCCGATGGAGAGCGGTCGATCGTAGGCCAGGGTGTAACGCCCGCCGTGATTTTCGACAACAGGCGTTGGAAGATAAGGGCTGAGCTTCTCAGCAACGCAAATGGGGCCGGCGCCCGGTCCACCACCGCCGTGCGGGCCGCTAAATGTCTTGTGCGGATTGAAGTGCATCATGTCGGCGCCAAAATCGCCCGGCCGTGTGATGCCGAGGATGGCGTTCATATTGGCGCCGTCGAGATAGACCAGCGCCCCGGCCGCGTGGACCATCTCGGCGATCCGCCGCATGTTGGGATCGTACATGCCGAGCGTATTCGGGTTCGTGATCAT
>DASXLL010000144.1:0-56685 GCA_036496265.1 Pirellulaceae bacterium
TTTCCCGGCGGAGCAGAACCGCAAGATTCTCGACCAGGAGCGCGTCGATAACATCATGCGCGGCACGCCGATGAAACGCTTTGGCGAGCCACATGAGCTAGTCCCCGCCGCCATTTTGCTCCTTTCCCGCCGCGCCGGCACATTTATCACCGGCGAAGATTTGTATGTCGATGGCGGCTTTACCGCGATGCGGTTTTAGCTTTCGCAACGTCCTTCGTCGCAATTGAAGACTACTGGAAGACCCAACCGCGCTGCTAAATCGGCGGCAAGAACGTCGGCGCCGGGCCGATCTCGAAATGCGGCCACTTCGATTCGCTTCGTCGGCCCTGCACAAGAGACGATAAAATGCCAACTTCCGCCGAATGCACCTAACCGTTGGTGCCGAACGAGTATCTGCTCGAACTTCGATAGCGGATACCTGCGTGACCAAATCGGGAAACGACCGATTACAGCTTGCGATTTCAGCTCGTGTCGAGGGCTGAACACGAATCTGTCGCGTGTGAACAAAATCCGAATACCAGCCCAAAACGGGAGTAATCCCATCGCCGTAATGAGGAGCGCAAGGACGGCCCAAGCCAAAATGTTCGCCGGGAAATTGCCCAGCGGCGTGATATCACCGCCCGGACGGAGCACGTACATGATCAGGCTCCCAATTCCGATCAAGAAGATACCGGGCGGAAGTCGCAATAGAGCACGAGGCGTATCGTGCTCGCTAACAACAAACGTTTTGCCAACGTCGGTTACTCGAATGATTGAGTCGTCGTAAATCAAATCGATCCGTGGGATGTTCAGGCGGCAGGCGTTTCAGTCGAGCCGCGGCGGACTTGGCTAAGATGGGCTCGCACTGCCTCCAGCAGACGTTGGTCCTCAATGTCCCAAACCTCCTCGTCTGCCCAACCGGCGACGTTGCATATCAACTGGCCAATCCGCCATTTTGGGTAGCGACTGGCAAGATCGGAGAGCGCTTCGAATAGTTCCGATTTCTCGATGACATTCATGGCAAAGGTCCAATATAACGCCAGCAACCTGCCAGTGACAAATGACGACCGACACGTGACAATCTGGCCATGCCAACTACTCTCGTCATCTTCGGCGCCTCCGGCGATCTCACCAGCCGCAAGCTGATTCCTGCTTTGTATTCGCTGTTCGCCAAAGGGCGATTGCCGAAAGGCACGCGGATCGTCGGCGTCGCGCGGACGAAATTCACCAACGAAGCCTGGCGCGAGGAGCTGGCGACGTCCACGCAGAAATTCGCGGGCAAGGAATTCGACGCTGCGAAGTGGCAAGCGTTCGCTGCCAATGTCTTCTACCATCCGGGCAATATCGACAAGGTCGACGACTTCAAGTCGCTCGCCAAGACGCTCGAAGAAATCGAAGGAAATCAGTCCGCGACGCGGCTGTATTACCTGGCCACCGCGCCAAGCCTTTATGCAATGGCGATCGCCCATCTCGGTGCCGCCGGACTGGCCGATGAATCCCGCGGAGTCCGCCGCGTCGTCGTTGAAAAACCGTTCGGCACCGATTTGAAATCGGCCCAGGAGCTCAACCGCGCCACGCACGAAGTCTTCGCCGAAAAACAGGTCTATCGCATCGACCACTACCTCGGCAAAGAGACGGTGCAGAACATTTTGGTCTTCCGCTTTGCCAACTCGATCTTCGAGCCGCTTTGGAACCGCCGCTACATCGATCACGTGCAGATTACCGTAGCCGAAGAAGTTGATGTCGGGCGCCGCGCGGGCTACTACGATCATTCGGGCGTGCTGCGCGACATGTTTCAGAATCATTTGCTGCAGCTTGCAATGATCATCGCGATGGAAGCGCCGGCCCGCTATTCGTCCGAGTTCGTCCGCGACGAAAAACTGAAGGTCCTGCGAACGATCAAGCCGATGTCCGGCGCCGATTTCGCCCAAAACACGATTCGCGGTCAATACGACGGCTACCGCGAGGCCGAGGGCGTCGCCCCGGATAGCCAAACCGCCACATTCGCAGCCCTTAAGCTGCAAATAGACAATTGGCGGTGGCAAGGTGTGCCGTTTTACTTGCGCTCGGGCAAGGCAATGAGCTGCCGCACGTCACAAATCGTCATTCAGTTTCGCCCGCCGCCGATCATGATGTTCAACGAGAGTGCCCGCGCACAGCACGAGCCGAACAAGCTCATCATCCAGATTCAGCCGGACGAAGGCATTCAGATGCATTTTCAAACGAAGGTGCCTGACGCGGGCATGAAGCTGAGCACGGCGAATCTCGACTTCCGCTTCGCCCGCGAGTTCACGGGCACGATGCCCGACGCCTATCAGCGGCTCCTATTAGACGCCATGAACGGCGACGCCAGCCTGTTTTCGCGCAGCGACGAGGTCGAAACGGCCTGGGGCATCATCGACCCGATCCACGCCGCCTGGCAAAGTCCCGCCGCGCCGCCGCTGGAGACGTATCCTAAAGGCAATTGGGGTCCCGAGAGCTCCGAAGAATGGATGCATGCCCAAGGCCGGCAATGGTTCGATGTCTGCCCGGTGCTGCATTAGCGGCCTGCATTTTTTGTTGAGCAGCCGGTGGATTGTCGCGAGGAGAGCTATAATCAAATGGTAAGGCGTTGATGTAATTCGGATGTTGACTCGCATGACGTATACCGGAACTGTACGAAACGGCGTCATAGTCCTGCCACCTCATGTGGCGTTACCGGAGGGCGCAGAAGTCGATGTAACTCCTCGCGAGGACGGTACCAAGTCTCTCCCGGGCGAAACCAGCCACTCGCTGGCCACCCTGGCACAGCAGCTTGCTAAACCGCGCACGCACTTACCGCCCGATTACGCGTTGAATCATGGCCATTATGTGCGCGGCGAACCCAAAAAATGAGAACGGTTTTCGCGGACACGTTCTTCTTCCTGGCATTACTCGATTCGAAAGAGCGACAGCACATGAATGCGCTCGCTGCATCCAGCGACGAAACTCTACAGATCGTCACCAGCGAGTGGGTGCTGACTGAATTTGCTGATGCCTATGCTGACCCCAAAGATAGGCCGGATTTTCTGGCTATCTATCGAGCGCTCGAAAAAAATCTGCGCGTTCGGATCATTCCCGCGAGTAGCCGCCTATTTCAGCAAGGCATTGACTTCTATTCGAAACGTCTCGACAAAAAATGGTCACTGACAGATTGCATCTCTTTTGTGATCATGCACGACGAGCGAATTCCCGAAGCACTGACCGGTGATCGCGATTTTGAGCAGGCAGGCTACACTGCTTTGCTCAAGTAGCGTGATCGTTCTGCAACTGGGCGATAGAACCGCATACGACAAATCATCCATGCCCTGATAGCTTTTCTCCGCCAATGAACTGGGTCTTCCTCGATTTCGTCCGCATCGATTACGACGTGGCCACGCCGCAAGAGCGGCCGCTGGGCGGGTCGCAGTCGGCGCTGGCCTATCTGGCGCTGGCACTCGCGCGGCAGGGACAGCACGTGACCACGCTGACGGGTGCTTCCCAGCCGCGGGACTATAGCGGCGTTCGCTGCCTGCGATTAGACGATATTCCCGCTGAGATATTTGCACCCAAAGATACGATTGTCGTCGTGAACTGCGGGCCGGCGGATGTGATTCAGCAAGTTCGCCCGGCGATTCCTGAGCGGAAAATCGTGCTCTGGACCGGCCACGCGCACGATCAGCCGGCTGTGCAAAGCCTGCGCGATCCCACCTGCGCGACGCTTTACGATCGCATCGCCTGTGTCTCGGAATGGCAAAAATCGATGTTCCACAAGCATCTTGGCGTGCCACTACAAAAGATCGAAGTGACGCGAAATGGCATTGCGCCGGCGTTCGAGCGATTGTTTTGCGACGAAACGGACATCATTCGCGCGAAATCGCCCGCCCTGCGGCTGGCCTACACCAGCACCCCGTTTCGCGGCCTCGAAATCCTGCTCGCCTGCTTCCCCGCCATAAACAAGCTTCATCCCGCCTGCCGGCTCGATGTTTTTTCCAGCATGCAGGTCTATGGCCGCGTCCATGAGAAGGATCAGTATCAATCACTTTACGATCGTTGCCGGGCGACGGAAGGCATCGAGTATCGCGGCGCGGTGCCGCAGCCGGCGCTCGCCAAAGCATTGACCGCCGCGAGCATCCTCGCTTATCCCAACACGTTTGCGGAAACAAGTTGCATCGCCGTGATGGAGGCGCTCGCCGCCGGAATGCTTGTCCTCACAAGCGACCTGGGAGCGCTGCCGGAAACGTGCCGCGGTTTTGCCCGCCTCATTCCGCCAATCAACAAACCGAACCGCACGGCCGAACATTTCGCGATGGATTATGCCAAATCCCTCGACCAGGCTATTCGAGACTGGAAATCCGACCACGGCGGACTGATCAAAAAACGCTTTGAGCAATCGGAAGCCATCAACGCCACCTGCACCTGGGACATCCGCGCCGCCGAATGGATTCGCCTCGCGGACGGCTGGCTAAGTGGTTCCTCCTGATTGTTTAACATTCGTCATTCTGTCATTCGTCATTTTCATGAACTGGGTCTTCCTCGATTTCAGCGGCTGGGATTACGACATAGCCACACCACTTTCTCGTCCGCTCGGTGGCTCGCATTCGGCCCTCTGCTATCTGGCGACCGAGTTGGCTCGCGTGGGCCATCCTGTGACTGTGGCAAACGGCCTGAAAGATGCTCGCATTGTCAATGGCGTCCAATGCGTGCCGTTGGATAATCTCACGACGGACGTTTTCGTCCCGACGGACACAATCGTCATCGTTCTCAACGGGCCTGGCGACATTGCTCGGCAGTTGCAGCCGCTGCCAGTGCGGCGGCCGCTCATTCTCTGGACCCAGCATGCCCATGATCAGCCAGCGATGGCTTCGCTTCGCGATCCGGTGAATGTCTCGATGTGGGACCACATCGTTTGCATCTCCGATTGGCAAAAAGGAATGTTCCAGCGCGAATTCAGTATTCCCGCGGACAAAATCCAGGTCCTGCGAAATGCCATCAGCCCGGTTTTTCAAAATCTGTTTTGCGACGCGGCCCATCTGGCCGAAACCAAGTCCCGCTCGCTACGGCTGGCCTATACGAGCACGCCATTTCGCGGCTTGGAGTTCCTTGCCACCTGTTTTCCACCAATTTTCCACCGCCATCCGCATTGCCAATTGGACGTATTCTCGAGCATGCAGGTGTATGGTCAGCCGGCGACAGAAGATCCCTATCAATCGTTGTACGACCAGTTGCGCTCGATGCCGGGCGTCGTCTATCGCGGCTCCGTTTCGCAAACCGAGCTCGCCCACGAGCTGGCGCAGATCAGCGTCCTGGCCTATCCGAATACGTTCCCAGAAACAAGTTGCATCGCCGTCATGGAAGCGCTCGCGGCAGGTCTTCTTGTTGTCACCAGCGATCTCGGCGCGCTCCCCGAAACCTGTGCCGGTTTTGCACATCTCGTTCCGCCGGTCGGTCCCAACCGCGGCCTCGAGCCGTTTGTCATCGATTTCGCTCGGACACTCGATCAAACCTTATTTGAATTGAAAACCAACCGCCCCGCGGTCATGCAACGGCTGTTCGATCAGTCGCAGGAAATAAACCGCACTTGCACCTGGTCGATCCGCGCTCAAGAGTGGGTGCAGTTGGCACAAACCTGGCTATAAAGCAAATCCGCGCCGTCGCTACATCGATATGCCATGAAAATCATTGGGCATTCAGTCATTCCGCGCTTCACCATTCGCGACCTGTTATTGCTGATGGTGTTTGTCGCTATTTCCTGCGCCGGCTTCGCGAATCGCCGTCAAATATTGGCCGCGAGCAACTGGCTGAATGACATTCTTTCGCGGCAGGCGGCACAAGTTGGGCCACTATTGGGCGGCAGCAGATCGATAGAACCCGAATGGTCGTTCGTGAATCAATTCACGAAGTTTCTGAAATCAGATTTGACACGGCTGGAGGTGTGCGCCTAGATTGGGACCTTGTCGCCGAGGGCATTCGCCCTGCCGATCGTCGCACGGCGGCATAGCGGTTTCCACCGGCCACGGCGCGGAACTGTGAGTCAGAGAAGGCGGTCCGGTTTCGTGCTCGTCATTTCAACCCCTTGGCGGAGGTTTGGGTCATGCACGTTCGCGACGTTCTATCAGGCAAGAGCAGCCTCGTTCACACCTGTACGCCCGACGATACCCTGGCCGACGTGGCCGATTTGATGGTCGGCCACAACGTCGGCTCATTGATCGTGATGCAAGACGAGGAAATGGTCGGCATCATCACCGAGCGCGACATCCTGCGGGCTTGTGCCGCAACGCGCGGGCCGCTGGAGTTTTTGAAAGTCTCCGAGCGGATGACCCGCTGCCCCATCGTCGCTTCAGTCAACGACGAAGTGGCCGACATCATGTGCATCATGACCGAGCGCCGCATC
Organism: Pirellulaceae bacterium; assembly: GCA_036496265.1. GTDB lineage: Bacteria > Planctomycetota > Planctomycetia > Pirellulales > Pirellulaceae > CAYLLN01. The sequence continues at coordinate 6,371 of DASXLL010000144.1, forward strand.
CGCCACGTTCCCGTCGTCGAAGGCGGCCAACTCGTCGGCATCGTCTCCATCGGTGACACGGTCAAAGCTCAGCATGACGAGCTCTGCCGGGAAAACCATTATTTGAAGAGCTACATTCAGTCCTAGCGATGCTCTGAAAACGAACTGTAGGGAACGCCCTCTGTGGCGTTCCTCGATCGCGCCGGCTTATTTTTTCAGCCACTTGTTGCAATAAGCGATAAACGCCTCCCAGTCCTGTCGCGCCATCGCGTGCTTGCCGGGGCGCATAAAGTAACCGAGCCGACTGTCGAGGAGTTTGCTCATCTCGGGCTTCGCATCCGCGGCGATGCCATCGACGCCGAACAGCTTATAAACCGGCGTCGCGGCTTTGGCCATTTCGAGCTGCCCGGTGGGATTGGCCCACAAGTCTTCTTCGGCGTTGGGCAATAGCACCGGCCGCGGGGCACACAGCGCGATCAAGCAGTGCTGATCGAACGGCAGCCGATTCGTTTTTTCACTAAAGCGGTTCGTCAGCTCGCGCCGGGCGGCAGAGCTCGCTTTTTCGGGGATTTCAACTGCATCATAAAATTTCTTGAAATTGCCGCAGAACCAGTGCGGGAACGAGGTGTTGATCTGCCGCACCGATTCGGCTCGTGTATCCGTCGTGCGGCTCGGTGCCGTCCCGCCACAGCCAGCTTGCAGCGGAATCACGACGGAAATTCGCTCGTCGAAAGCCCCGGCCAAGATCGCCGTTTTGCCATTCCGCGAATGGCCGACGACCGCGATTGACGCGGTGAAAACCCCAAGCCCACAGCATAATCGTCCCCCGCGTCATCATCCGCCGCCGTCGATTGCCCCGGTTTATAAAACGCCGGCCCAATGCCGTCGCTCATGTCCGGATTGTCCGACAAAGACTGGCGGCCGCTGGACGCCGTTTGGAATCGCCAACAACACATGAATCGAATGCGACAGCGATGGCTGCTCGAACGTGATTCTGATTTCCGACAGCGTCGCCTTACCGCCAAGTGCCTTTTCGTCGCGGAACAGCTCCGTGTAACTCTGCTTCGTCGGTGTCGGCGGCAGTCGGCCATACATATAGTGCTGAAACAGCGCCTTCAGCTCCGGCTTCCGCTTCGTCTCCCACTGCTCCTTCGTCGTGACGCGAGTTCCGTCGAGCATGGCGAGCGGATCAGGCAGCTCTGGCCGCAACGGGAGCTGATCGGGCGGCGGAAAATCAGCGGCGGTAGAGAATCGTGAGATCGACATGGCGGCGACAGCGACAAAGAGCGAAAGGCGAGCAAGCATGAGGAAGCTCCGAAGAAGCGCGTGCCTGAATCGTAGTACGCGCAGCATAGCGTCTAACTTCAGCGGGTTAAACGCGTAGACGATGGAGCGTGCTTACCGCCGCGTATTCCTCACCGCGGCCTCGGCTTCCCAGCCGGCCAAGGTCACTTTGGTCGAAATCTTTCGCGCGTCGCCGCCCTGGTCGTTGAAGATGCGGCGAACAACTTCGATCTCAACTTCATCCCCCGGCTGATGCGGCGCGATCAGCTCGGTGAGCTTGCCAAAGCTGATGACCTTCGCGCCGCCGAAGCTGACGATGATGTCGTTCTGCTGCAGGCCGGCTTTATCGGCAGGGCTGCCCGGATGAACCGTTTGGATGAGGCAGGTGCCTTCCAGATCCAGCCCACCAACGCCCAAGAAGGCCCCGCGGCGGAAATCGACGGCAATGCCACTCGCCTCTTTGAATTTATCGACGGCTTCCTTCGAGACCTGCGTGCCGTAAAGCTTGATGAACGAGAGCAGCGGCAGCTTCGTCAGCGGTTCGATCACCGCGTCGTGTACCGGAGTGTGATAGATGCCCACTTGCTTCAGCGCGGCATGGTTCGCGAGCGGGGCGAGGCCACCATCGCTGATTTTCGCGCCGTACAGGTGCAGCTCTTCCAGGCCCGGCATAACGAGCGCCAGTTTGACCCATTCATCGCTGACTCGCTTGCCGCTAAGAATAAGAATCGGCGACTCGATGATCCATTTAAGCCACTTCAGGTCAGCCGTCTCGCCGCGAAAATCGTTGCCAATCTCGATGGATACTACCCGCCCGTCCTGCGGATTATTGACGTCGAGCACTGAGGGCGTGATCTTAGCGCCAAGATTTTCCAGCGCCGTCAGCGCGTGCAGGCTGCGCTGCTGCGTCAACTCGGCCAGCGTCGCGGCGGCGCGGCGAGCGAGCGACGCCGATTCTTTTTGCTCGGAAAGCTCAGTCAACAAACGGCCGGATTCATCGTCACCGTCCAGTTCCGAGATGAGGCCCAGTTGACGAACGACAAACAGGCCCCGGGTCGTCGCTTCCAGCGAGCCCTTCTTGAACAGCGGCTTCAGCACCGGCAAAACGGCCGGCCCCTCCTCGAGCAATCGCAACATGGCCGTTTCGCGCGTGTCGAATTCAGTTGCGTCGAGTTGGCGAATCCAAGCCGTAGTCTCGGCGGGAGTGGCAGATTTTTCGCGAGCGGCCGGAACGACGCGCGATGGCAATGACGCAGGCGGCCGGCTATTGGACGGCTGCTGCGCAGGAGCTGGAGGCATCGCGGGCACTACGACCCGTTGTTCCCGCTCACCCGTCGGCCGCACGATATAGATCTCGGGCTGCTTTTTCTGTCCCGGCGGAGCTTCTTGGGCGAAACTTAGACCACAGGCCACGAAAGCGATGGCCAGGGCAAATATCGTTCGGCAGTTTCGGGAAAGACGCATGGGACGACCCGGCGGCGGAGGCTGGCGTAGCCCTTCAGTATAATCGACGATTCTAGCCCGCTGCTCCAAATTGTCGGTTGTAGGGTGCGCTGTGCCCACCTTCTCGCCAGTGGTGGGCGCAGCCCACCCTACGCTTTTACTGTGCCAACGCCGCTGAATTCGCTTCCGCCCAGGCGGCGAGGTCGTCTGAGCCTTTGCGGAGGCAGAAATCGCCCAGGGTTTCGCCATTTTGCCGCTCTTGCTTGAAATAGGCGAAGACCGGCGAGAGCGTCGCGGCGACTTCTTCCTCGGGGACCATGTCCTTGTAGACAAAGTTGAGCCGGTCGCCGAGCAGCCGGCCGCCCAGGAACAGCGTGTACTTGCCGCGAGCCTTGCCGACCAGGCCGACATCGCAGTTATACGGCCGGGCGCAGCCGTTCGGGCAGCCGGTCATGCGAATCGTAAATTTTTCGTTGGCCAGGCCCAGGCGGGCGAGCTCGGCTTCGATCTGGTCGATGATGCCGGGGAGGGCGCGTTCGCTCTCGGTGATCGAAAGGCCGCAGGTGGGCCAGGCGACGCAGGCCATGCTCCAGCGGCGAACGGTCGAAATTTCCTCGGTGAGCTTGACGCCGTGCGAGCGGAGGATGTCTTCGAGCCGGCCGCGGTCACTCGGGCGAACGTCGCCGAAAATGATGCTTTGGTGCGCCGTGAGGCGAATCGACGATTTAAGCGTGTGGCAGATTTCGCGGACGGCCGTTTTTAGCCGCATGTCGGGCGTGTCTTTGATCCGGCCGTTCTCAATGTTAAGGCCATAGAACAAGAGGCCATCCCCCTGCTCATCCCAGCCCATGTGGTCGTTGAAACCGCGAACGTCGTTTTCGCGATCGAATTCGGCTAGCTCCCCGCCAAAATATTCTTCAACCTTCTCTTTGAATTCTTCGATGCCCCAATTGGCGATGACATATTTGAGGCGGGCAACTTTGCGGTCTTCGCGGTTGCCGTAGTCGCGCTGAACTTTGAATACCGCCTCAATGGCTTTGAGCGTATTCTCTGGCGTGACGTAGCAGAGCCGTTTGGCCACTGCGGGGAACGTTTTTTTGGCCGAAGGCGTGACGCCCATGCCGCCGCCGGCGACGATGTTGTAGCCGACGATTTCGTCCCCTCTGGTGACGGCGATCAGGCCGAGGTCGTTGGCGTACACATCGACGCAGTTGTCGAACGTGTAGCCGATGGCCATTTTGAACTTCCGCGGCATGTAGAACTTGCCGTAAATCGGCTCGACATCCAAGCCGTCGCTGTTTGCGGACGACCAACCGCCTGCCGCCCCGTTAAACAACTCCTTCTCACCCGTCGCCGTGTCGGTGAGCCAGATTTCGTGATACGACTTCGTCCGCGGAGCGAAGTGGGCGGCGATCTGGTCCGCGAGCGCCTGCGTCTGGCGATAAATGTTCTTCTGATACGGCGCCGGGCAGCACATCACATTGCGGTTCACGTCGCCGCACGCCCCGAGCGTGCTGAGCTGGATTTCGTTGATCCGGCTGATGACGTGCTTGAGGTTGTCTTTTACGACTCCGTGGAGCTGCAACCCCTGCCGTGATGTGATTCGCAGCGTCGTGTTGGCCACCTCGTCGCAAAGATCGAGCTCGGCCAGCAGTTGCTCGCTGGTCAGCTTGCCGCCCGGAATCTTGGTCCGGACCATGAAGATGTAGGACTTTTTCTTCTTGCCTTCGGCATCAAGGCCGCCGGCGCCGCGCTCGTCGCGGTCGTCTTGCTGATACGTGCCGTGGAATTTGAGCAACACTTCGCTGTTCTTGCCGAAGTGGTCCAGGCCATCGAACAGTTCCGGGCCGATATCGCCAGATAAGAAGCGACTTTGCTCTTTAACGCCTTCAACGGCGCTGGTTTTCGCGGGCAGTTGATCAGACATAGGACGTTTTCTGCGAGCAACCTTCGAATAAATCGGCCGCCACATTAATCGATGTTCACAATGTTTAGCAACATTGTTACCTATTTTTGGCGGCCGTCAAGCTATAACGCCAAGTGAGTATAGCCAAGTTGCGAAAAAGCCGGTACGGCAACCCACCGCCAGTTGCCCGCGCTTGCTGCTTACTTGACTAGTGCCGCGCGGGCGTGTGGAATCGAAATAAGTGCAGGGCAGGAACCGTCAGCGGCACTGGGCGTGCGAAACTGCCCTTTCGCCAAAGTCAGGGGCATCCTGCCCCGCACGTTTTCTCCCGTCTTGCCCCAACTGCCAGCCGCGATCGACTGCCTGTCCTCCGCATGGCTCATTTCATTCGGCTGCGGGGAACGTGGGAAACTGAGCGAGTCGGCGAGCCAAATAACCCTAGCAGCATTCGGTTGACTCGACGCTTTGGCTGCTCGGCCGGGCTGAAATCGGCGCAATGCGTGTGGTTGGCGATTGAAGACGTTGTTGGCCGAGCGGCCGTCGCCCTAAACGGCACTTCGCTGGGAGAAATTATTGGCGGCGATGCGGATGACGACTCAGTTGGCAAGCGATGCCCGGCGAAATTCGTCATTACGCCTTTGTTGCAGCCGCGGAACGCGCTGACTGTCGAGATTTTTTCCGCCGACGGAGCAATAGAAACCGCAAGACCCGAAAATTTAGGTCTTGTCCAATTGGAGATCGAGTGACAATGGCAGGCGGCGCCCGCGATTAGAGCGCGTCTTCCCCGGTTTCGCCCGTGCGGATGCGGACGACATCCTTGAGGTCGGAGACGAAAATCTTACCGTCGCCGATCTGGCCCGTCTGGGCCGACCGCATGATCGTGTCGATCACGAGGGCCAGATTCGCGTCGGAACAGACCACGTCCATCTTCACCTTGGGCACAAAATCGACTGCATACTCGGTGCCGCGATACATTTCGGTGTGTCCCTTTTGCCGGCCGAAGCCGCGGACTTCGGAAATCGTCATACCGTGAATGCCGCGCTCCGTGAGGGCGTTCTTAACGTCTTCCAACTTGAAATGGCGAATGACCGCTTCAACTTTTTTCATGATGTTTGGCTCCGGATTAACCGGCCTAGTTTGACCAGCAATTAGCCGGGCCCAAATCCGGTCCCGGTGCATTGTTTTGTGTATTGAACGTTAATGTTCCGGGAGCGTCCGCTTCCGGCTTAGGCGACAATCTAAGACTGACTTCAGTCTATCCTGTCGCGTAGACCAAGCAAAGTTACAGGAAGATGTAACCTTCTTCGCCATGCTGGCTCAAGTCCAGGCCCTGCATTTCTTCGTCGCGTTTCACACGCAGTCCCATCGTGGCGTCGAGAACCTTCAATATGATGAAAGTCGCGACGATGGCCAGCAGCCACGTAATCACGACGGCGACCAATTGGCCGACAAGAAGCTCCGTGCGGCCATCGACGAGACCCACTGGCTTGCCGTCGCTCACCAGCGCGGTGTCGCACACTTGGACGGTCGCAAAAACACCCGTCAAAATGGCCCCGAGCGTGCCGCCCACGCCGTGGACACCAAACGCATCCAGTGAATCGTCGTAGCCAAAAGTCGATTTCAGCTTCGTGCAGGCCAGGAAACAGACAATGCCGACGGCCACGCCCATGGCGATCGCTGGCATCGGCTGCACGTACCCAGACGCGGGCGTGATGCATACAAGCCCCGCGACCAGGCCCGATGCCGCTCCCAGCACGCTCGGCTTGCCGCGAGTGATCCACTCCATGGCGGCCCAGGAGAGCGCGCCCGCAGCCGCGGCGAAATGTGTCACACAAAAAGCGCTGGCGGCCAGGCCATCGGAAGCCAGTTCACTACCGGCGTTGAAGCCGAACCAGCCAACCCACAGCATCGACGCGCCGAGGATCGTGTACGTCAAGTTATGCGGCGGCATCGGCTCGCTGCCATAGCCGAGCCGCTTGCCCATGACCAATGCACAAATCAAGGCTGAGACGCCCGAGCTGATATGCACGACCGTTCCGCCCGCGAAGTCCAGCGCGCCGCCGGCGAGTCCATTTCCGGTTGAGCCTTCTTTCAGCGGGATGAACGCCAACAGGCCGCCGCCCCAGACCCAATGGGCCAGAGGGATATAGACAATCGTCCCCCACAGAATCATGAACACGACCATCGTGCTGAACTTCATCCGCTCGGCAAAAGCCCCGCAGATCAGCGCCGGCGTAATGATGAAGAACATGCCTTGAAACAACATGTGCGTCAGCCGCGGAATTTGGAACGGCTGTCCCTCGTTAAACATGGGTGTCACGACCGACTTGGTCTCGGCGTCATATTGCCGCTGAACGCCATTCATGAACAAGTAGTCGGCGTTGCCGATGTATTTGTCCGTCCCGCCAAAGGCGAGCGAGTAGCCGTACGTTCCCCAGATAACCGTCATCAGCCCCATCAGAAAGACGCACTGCATCATCACGCCCAGCACATTCTTCTTCCGAACGAGGCCGCTATAAAACATCGCCAGGCCCGGCGCCGTCATGAATAGCACCAGCGCCGACGAAGTGAGCATCCAGGCGTTGTGACCCGCCAGGGCTGCGTCGCCGACGTTCGTTTCGACTTTGGCCACTCGCTCTTCCAGCGTCGGCGGCGCCGCGTCGCTGGGCTGCGCCTGACAGACGGTTGAACACGAAATCACGAATGCCAGCGCGCAGAGACAGCACGCCACGAACACGGCAAGCTTGGGCATGGGCCACCTTTGGTGACAGATCGGTCACTTGAAGAGCGGCTGGTCGCCTGATGGCCGCCTGACCATCCCATTCGCTCGATTTGCCCCCGCGCTGCTGGCTCACCGGGGAAGCAGTGCCGGAATCGCCTGACGCGGAGATGCCACAAAATACTTGGACGCGACCCGTGCGTAAATAGCCGCAGGCCCGTTTTTCAACTTTGCGGTCTATGCCGTCGGTTTTTGCCACTTCGTCTCTACCGCCTTCGCCTCTTGGTTAGCAAAGCGCGCGGCCACAAACAGATAATCGCCCAGCCGATTGAGATACGTGATCAGGGCCGTGGAAATCGTGGTGTCGGGCGTGTTCGCCAGCGTCACCACCCGCCGCTCCGCCCGACGACAAATGCCACGCGCCAGATGCAGTAACGCCCCGCCCCGGCTGCCCGCCGGAAGAATGAACTGCTTTAGCGGCGGCAGGCCACCCTCCAAGTGGTCAATTGCGGCTTCGAGCTTTCGAGTCTGAGCGTCGCCGATTAGTGCCATGCCGTGCTTAGCCGGGTCGGGAGTTGCTAACTCCGCACCGACCGAAAACAACTCGCTTTGCACGCGCTCCAGCGTCTGCTCGATTTCCGGCGACAATCGTTCGCTACGGGCCAGGCCAATCGCAGCATTCAGCTCATCGACGGTGCCATAGGCTTCAATCCGCACGTCGTCCTTGCGTACTCGCGCGCCGGCAAAGAGACCCGTCTCACCGGCGTCGCCCGTTTTGGTGTAAATTTTCATGAGAGGTGGCAAATGAACAAAAGACAGCGAAAGAAGCAAGGTACGGTGCAACAACAATATCCTCGTTCCCACGCTCCGCGTGGGAACGCACTCCCGGGGCACCCGCTCTGCGGGTCGGCTCTGCGTCTTACTTTTCTTTTGGTTGCATGGCTACTGTCGTCAGTTGGAGCCGCCCAGGATTCGACCGAGGCAAAATTCCTCTCCAACATCCACCAGGTCACCAGCGGCTTCGTCAAAGCCGGCGAAGGCTATTTTTCGCCCGACGGCAAGCAGATCGTCTATCAAGCTCAGCCGCTCGATTATCCGTTTTATCAAATTTACACGCAGCCGCTGGCTGGTGGCCGCCCTAAGCGCATCAGCACCGGACGCGGCCGCACCACCTGCAGCTATTTCTCTCCCGACGGCAAGCGAATTCTGTTCGCCTCGAGCCATCTCGATCCCAAGCTCGACGAAACCGAAGCCGCCGAACGCAAGCAACAGGAAGAGGACAAAAAATCCGGCGTTCGCCGCCGCTACAAGTGGGACTTCGATCCGTACATGGACCTCTTCGAAGCAGACCTGGACGGCAACATCCTCCGCCGCCTCACCGACACGCCCGGCTACGACGCCGAAGGCGCTTATTCCAAAGACGGCAAGCTGATCGCCTTTTGCAGCGATCGCGATGGCGACGCCGATATCTATGTGATGAACTCCGACGGCAGCGGCGTCCGGCAATTGACCAACTCGCCGGGTTACGACGGCGGCCCCTTTATTTCGCCCGACATGAAATGGGTCATTTTCCGCAGCGACCGCAAAAAGCCCGAGTGGCTGCAGCTTTTCGTAATCGGTCTCGACGGCAAGCACGAAGAAGCATTATCGGATACCACCGGCGTGAACTGGGGGCCATATTGGCACCCCTCGCGGCAGCTCCTCATCTGGTCCGGCGCCGACCATTCCGACCCCAACGCCCGCCCGAACTACGACCTCTGGATGGCCCATTACCAGGTTCAAGGCACGACGTTTCAGCTCGGCTCGCCCATCCGCGTCACCGATTCGCCCGCTGCCGACGTCCTCCCCGTCTTCTCGCCCGACGGCAGTAAGCTCATGTGGACCAGCACCCGCACCGACGACCATAGCAGCCAACTCTTCATCGCCGATTTCAAATTGCCGGAATAACGCAGGGTTTCAGGTTTCATGTTCATCTCGTTCCCACGCTCTGCGTGGGGAACGCGCGCCCGGACGCTCCGCGCCCTTTCCCGCCAGCCGCAAACAACCTGAAACCTGAAACCTGAAACATGGAACCTGAAACTCGCATCCCCAAATCCTGCGGCTTTCTCATCATCCGCGGCAATCCCATTCGCGAATTCCTGCTGATGAAGCACGACGACCGCTGGGACCTGCCCAAGGGCCACGTCGATGCCGGCGAAACGGAGATGCAATGCGCCCTTCGCGAGCTCGACGAAGAAACCGGAATCGCAGCCGACGACATCGAGATCGTCCCCAACTTTCGTTTCACGCTCCAATACCCGGTCTATGACAAACGCCGCGGCGGCCACTATGAAAAGACTCTGGTCGTGTTTTTGGCCCGCTTACAGCGCGACGTAAAAATCACCGCTACCGAGCACGTCGGCCACGAATGGTTCGCCTGGAACCCGCCGCACCAGATTCAAACGCGGACCATCGATCCGCTACTAGCGGCGGCTGCCGAATTCTTGACAGCCTGACCTTCGCATTAGCGTTTTCCGCCGGCCAGCTTTCCGCTTTCTTCGCGCAGCGAATCATTCAGCGACTTCAGCCGCTCCTCATTGCGTTTGGCGGCGATGTCCAAAATGAGAATCTTGTCGCGAGCCTCATTGAGTTGCCCTTGCAGCTCGCGAATCTGCGCATCGCGAGCCTCCACATCATCATCCAGCCGGGCCGCTCGATCACAGAGCGCCTGTAGCCGCTCGGGGTCGCTCCCATTAGCCTTCCCTGTAAATTCACTTCGCCGCCGATCTTCCAGCCCGATCAGAGCCGCGTTGATTTTGTCAGCCGCTGCCTCCAGCCGTTGTGAATTTGGGGGTGCCGCTTGCGGAGGCGGCACGAAGACCTTCGAGCACAACAGGGCAACCAAAACCACCTGGGTCGCCAATAAAAGGAGAATCGCCGCTGTCTGCCACGCGACAAACGGTGAATTCTCGGGTTTAGACGGCATCGCGGGCATAAACTTCGCTCGCTCAAGAATCGTATTAAACGCAGTATATTCCCCACCGCTCGGAAATGCTTCATTCCGGCTTGAAAGTCGGCCGGCGAGGCCCTTCGCCGGCTTGGGCCGCAAATCGATTCTCCATCGGCAGTCTGGTCGGCTAGGACCTGTCCACCCGCAATCGTTGCTCAATCCAGATCGAAAAACTGCACAGCGCTGCATCGGCGCGGTCGTGGAATCAGCCCGTCCATTTCCCCGCTCCCCAATTCGGGCTAGTATGCCAAGAGGAGGATGGCCATTCTTGCTTGAACCGAAAAAATCTGTGAAGTTCTGGCTTGGTTTTCGCGCTATTTTGCAATGTAACTAAAGGAGAAGCTCCGTCTCATCCTCCCGAACCCCGAGTCCCAATCCCCGCCTCCCCCCATGATCTCCGCCATCGACCTAACTAAACGCTTCGAGCACGCCGGCCGCGACGTCCTGGCCGTCGATCGCGTCTCGTTCCGCGTGCCCAAAGGCGAAGTCTATGGGCTATTAGGGGCTAACGGCGCGGGAAAGACCACGACGCTGCGAATGATTTTGGGCCTGCTGGAGCCAACCAGCGGCTACGCCGAGGTCGATGGCTTTCGCACCAGCGAATCGCCCGACGCGGTCAAGCGGCAAATCGGTTTCGTCTCGACCAGCGCCGGCCTCTACCAATGGCTGACGCCCCGCGAACTGCTCTTGTTTTTCGCCGATCTCTATGATGTGCCGCCGCAACAAGCGGAAGCCAATGTGGCCAGGCTGGCGTCGCTGTTTGGCCTCACCGAATTTCTCGACCGCCGCTCGGCAACTTTAAGCACCGGTCAAAAGCAGCGCGTGAACCTCGCCCGCTCGCTCGTCCACGATCCGCCGGTGATTTTGCTCGACGAGCCGACGCGCGGCCTCGATGTGCTCGGTAGCAAAGTGATTTTCGATTACATCCGCACCGCCCGGCAGACCGGCAAGGCTGTCATCGTTTGCACGCATCGCCTCGACGAAGCCGAGCGGATGTGCGATCGGTTCGGCCTTCTCAATCAGGGCCGCCTGATGCACGAGGGAACGTTGGCCGAGTTGCAACAGCGCACGTGCCTGCCCACGTTAACCGATATCTTTCTCGCTGCAATGCCTGCCGATCAACCGCAGGAGCCCGCGGCCGCATGAACGATCACCAACCTGCGGCCGCTGCCTCCGCCGCCCCCAGCTTGAACTTCGCCCGCGTCGCACGGCTGGCCCGCAAGGAGCTCCGCGAAACGCTCCGCGATCGCCGCACGATCCTCACGCTCGTCGTCATGCCGCTGCTCGTTTATCCCGTCCTGAGTGTCGCGCTCAAGCAATTCTTGCTAACAGCCACTTCCCAAGAGACGAACGTCCGGCTCATCATCCGCTCCGACACCCAGGAGGAGCTTTTGGCCCTCGCCGTGTTGATGGATCGCGGCGACCGGCTGATCGAGCAGCGGGAGCCAAGCTCACCGGGCACGCCGCTGGCGGCTGGCCCCATTCTGGGGAGCGGACGCAGCGGCAGTGAGCTTCCCTTCGCGGAAAACAACGTCTCCGCCCTTTCTCCGGAGGAACGGGAAAAGTCGAGCCTCGAAGACCAGGTGCGCGAAGGCAAAATTGACTTGGGTGTGCGGCTAACGCACGTGGAAAAGCCGCAGCAGGCCCGCGCCGAAGCCCGCTTTCAATTGATCTATCGGCCCAACACGCCGCTCAGCCGGCAGGCCGCCGATTTCGTCGAGCGGCGTCTGCGGGCCGTCAACGAGCAAGACTTGCGGCGGCGTCTGGCCAAAGCCGGCGACCAGGCCCCGCTGAAAACCGGCTGGCGTCTCATTCCTGTTGCCGACGAGCAGGGGCACTCGTTCTGGCTCGGTGCCCTGATGCCGCTGGTCCTCATCCTGATGACGATCACCGGCGCGGTCTATCCCGCGATCGACCTCACCGCCGGCGAACGCGAGCGCGGCACGCTCGAATCGCTAATGGCGGCGCCGGTGCCGCGGCTGGAACTGCTCATCGCAAAATACATCGCCGTCGTAACGGTCGCTACGCTCACGGCCGTCGTGAACATGACCGCAATGACCGCCACCGTTGCCGCTTTCGGCCTCTGGACCTTTTTCTTCGGCAATCAGGGATCGCCCGCCGAGGCGATTCTGTCGGTGTTCTTGTTGCTCATTTTGTTTGCCATGTTTTTTTCCGCGGTGCTGTTGCTCGTGACCAGCTTTGCCCGCAGCTTCAAGGAGGCCCAGGCTTATGTCGTGCCGCTCATGGTGGTCGCGCTCGCGCCGGGCTTCATGAGCGTCATGCCCGGCCTGACGCTTGGGCCGCTGATGAGCGTCCTACCGCTAACCAATATTGTGTTGCTGACCCGCGACGTAATGGAAGGCAATGCTCCCATCATTTGGGGCACAGTTGCCGTGCTGACAACGTTACTCTATGGCGGCGTCGCCCTCGCGCTCGCCGGCCGCGTCTTCGGCAGCGACGCGATTTTGTATGGCAGCGAAGGAACCTGGGCCGATCTGTTCCGGCGGCCGAAAGAATTGAGACGCCAGGCGACAGTCACAGACGCTCTCTCCACTCTGGCCGTCATCACACCGCTGTACGTCATCGCCAGCGGCCTCCTGGCCATGCTGCAAGGCATCGGCATGATTGCGCAGCTCATGGCCGCCGCCGGAACAACGCTGATCATCTTCGTCGCCGTTCCGATGATGATGGCCCGCTACCAGGGCGTGGCGCCACGCAGCGGTTTTCAACTGTCTCGCGCCAATCCCCTATTTTTCGTGGCGGCTGCCATACTCGGCGCCACGCTCTGGCCGCTGGCTTACGATTCGATCATTCTTTGCCAGCAACTGGGCCTCGCGACGCTCAGCAGCGAAAAACTGGCCGAGCATCGGCCCGCGCTGCTGGCGATGGTCGAAAAACTGCGAGCCGTTCCGCCCTGGATCGTACTGCCCTGCCTGGCCGCGGTGCCGGGAATTGCCGAGGAGCTGTTTTTCCGCGGCTACTTGCTCGGCGCCGCGCGCGGCAAACTGCGCGCCTGGCTAGCCATCGGCCTCACCGGCCTCGTCTTCGGCCTGTTTCATGCCAGCGTCGGCGGCCTGATCGCTGTCGAACGCGTCCTATCGAGCACATTCCTCGGCCTCGTCCTCGGCTGGATCTGCTGGACGACCGGCAGCGTCTTCCCCGGCATGATCCTGCACATACTCAACAATGGGCTGCTCCTCTCGCTACTCTATTTCGGCCCGCAACTGCAAGAACGCGGTTGGGACATCGAGGACCAGAGTTATCTACCGCTACCTCTAGTGTTCGCAACCACGGTCGTGGCATCGGTTACGGGCGTAATCCTGGCGGTATTTGCGCGGCGCAGGCAACAAACTCAAACCGCACCCGCCTGACTCGCCGCCAGCCGCCGAAATTCCACTTCATCCACCACCACGCCCCGCCGCGTCAGCTCAAACGCCAGCGCCGCATCCGGCCAACCAATTGCCGACAAGATTTGATTGAGCTGCAATTCCGGGCAGCGCCCCTTCAACTCCACATACGCCAAACAATCACCACGATCAATCAGATTGCCATCCACCTGCCAAGCCTGTCCATCACCCGCACCGTCCGTCCAAACAAAAGACCCATCCGGCTCGATAAACATGCGGTCGAGGCGCTGGAGAGCGGCCAGGGCATCGTCAAAAGTCACGGCCAAGCTTGTGGCAATTGCTTCGTGGCAACCGTGGACTGACGTATGAAAGGTCAACATTGGGTGATACTAGTGGTATAATTGACGGCGGATGATGCGAGGCGTAGGCACCATGACTAACAACGCAGAAATCACTAGCTATCGGTCCAAGTTACGAGATCATTTTCCGGACTTCGTCCGGCGGTATCGCGTGGCCTCCCTCTCGTTATTTGGCTCTCGAGTGCGGGGCGACAATCGAGCCGACAGCGATTTGGACATCCTCGCACAATTTCGGGAGACGCCCAGTCTCTTCACGCTACTAAGACTCGAAAATGAACTCTCCGATATGCTCGGCCTGCGTGTGGATTTGGTGATGGAAGACTCGCTTCGGCCTACCATTGCCCAGCGGATTCTTAGCGAATTGGTTCCGATATGACAGGCAGCCGCCAGTTTGAAGAATATCTGGAGGATATTCGGGATGCGGCAACGAAAGCCATCGAGTTCGTCGCCTCCATGTCGGAGCAGGAGTTTCATTCCGATCAAAAGACGATCTTCGCAGTAATTCGGGCTTTGGAAATCATCGGAGAAGCGACGAAGCGAATTCCGGACGAGGTGCGACAGCGGAACCCCGAAGTGCCGTGGCGCGAGATGGCAGGAATTCGCGACAAGTTGATTCACGATTACTTGCGCGTCAACGTCGATGTCGTTTGGAAAACGGTCCGGGATGATTTGCCCGTTCTTCTGAATCAACTTTCAAGCATTTGTCGCCCCAATGCTACTGACCGGGCAACTTAGATTCAAAGGATTACTCGAACACCAACAACCCAAACCCTTCCGGCCGTGTTTCGATCGCCGCCGGCGTCGTGAACGCTTGCAAGCCGACGCGGGGAATGATCCGCTCGATGCCGATGGCCCAGACATCACGAACTTGCGGCTTTTTTGGGCATAGCTCCGCCAGCGGAATGGCCGCTTCGGCGGTCCAGTATTGATCGTCGCCGGCCGTGGCGATGAACCATTGCGGATTCCACGTGGAATCGCCAAAGCAGCTTTCCGCCGGCCAGCCGCGATGGTCGATTGTCAACGACCAATACGTCGCGTAATCGCGATCGATGTCGAGCAAGACCGTGACGCGGTCGCGGGCCGACAGGTCCGTGTCCGACGCTCGCGACGCTGCCTTCGCGGCATAATCGACACCCGCCGCTTTCCCACAACTTACGGCGACATACAAAAACTCGTCGTCGAACGTGAAGACCGCCGCGGTCGCCGTGGTTGAATCCGTCTTGCCTTCGACATTTTGCAGCGACACCGGCTTGGCCATTTTCCACACGATATCGTCCAGCCGGCCGTCCAAACGTGGCTTTTCCACCGCCGCGACGATCGGACAAACCTTTTTCGGCGGCGTCTCACTCGGTCGAAACAGCCACTGCTCGGCCGCCGCGTTTGTTGCCCAGATGGACTGCGATTTATTCGTCGTCAAAAGCTGAAAGAACCGCTCCGCCATTCGCGGCTGTCCCGCCTGCCGTGCCGCCGCCGCGACGGCGAATCGCAGCGGCGCTTCGGCATACAACGTCGGTCGCGTTTGCTCGATTTGCTTCGCCAAGGCCAGCGCTCGACCTGCACGTTCGGCCGGATTCAAATCCGGGGCGGCGGTTCGCGTCGCGCCCACCGAGGCAAAAGAAGCCGCCTTGATCGCCGGAGCCTGCTTGGCCGCTGCTGCGGAGGCGGTCTCCTCCACATCCGTTGCCGCTGTCGCCAATCGCACTTCATACCGCGTTTCCTTCCGCTCCCGCCACGCGACTTCACCGCTCGCGTAGTACCGCACGAGCCACAACGCCGCGGCGTCCGCCAGCGGATGCTGCGGATATTTTTCCAGCATCAAATGCAATGCATCGGCGGCCTCGCGGCTCTTGCCGGTCTGCTGATACTTGCGAGCCAGCTGCCACAGAATTTCGCCGGCCGTGCGGTTCGATAAGCCCTTCGTCAAATCAGCCGCCTGGCCCAGCCATCCCGCGCCGACCGTCGCATCCGACGACATCCGATCCAGAAGTTGCTCCACATTGTGCCGCTTCTGCGCCACTTGGCTTAGCGCCTCCAAATTCCCCGCCGGCGGATCAGTCAGCTGCCGCCGCGCTTCGCCGCCCGCTTGCAGCGCAATGCCGCTCATGATGTCCCGCTTGCCGCTATCTTGCGGCAGCCGATCGACGAGCAGCGACAGGCCCACATTGCGCGGACTCGCTTGCACGTCCGTGAAAATCAGTCCTCGACCGAATTGCGCCTGCTCCGCAACCGAACGGCCCAGCCGCGGCGACCATTGGCTCGGCGTCATATTGACCAGCCCTTGCTTTTCGGCCGGCAGCAGCGTGAACACTTTTTTAACCCGCCAGGCCGCCAGGCCCGCCTCCTTGATCTGATCCGGATAAGCCGTTTCGTCCGACGCTTTGTTGACGGCAGCGAGGGTGACTTGGTTGGTCAGGTGTGCCAGGGGATTTTCGCCGCGCGGCGAAACATCTTCCGTAACGATCGTGTCCGGACGCCATTGGCGAATGCGGCGAACGAGGTGCTCTTCCAGCCGCTCCAGCGCTTTGCCGTCGTTCGCGGCGTTCCAGCGAGCCAGAATTCCGTCGCTCGTCTGCAGCAGCGCCGCTTCCGGCAGCGGAAAACGCCAGGCCGAATCCGCCGCACTTCCACCGGCCGCGACCACAGCCGCCTGAATTCGCTCACTAGCCGTAAATGCGGTCCGCTGAGATAGATCCGCGGGCGCGGCCTCTCTTCCGATGACTTCAACCGCCGTCAGAAACGCGCTATTGCCGCCTTGATCGGCAACCATTTCCAGCGGCATCCTTGCCGACTCGCTGACAATGCCAAGCAGTGCCGTTCGAGCGCCACCAGCCCGCTGAACGCGCCATGTTTGGCCTCCGTCGCGCGTATGTAAGATCGTGCCCAGCGACCCGACCGCCCAGCCGCGATATTCATCAATGAATGCCAGGCCGCGGAGCGGCGCCGTTTGCTCGGTACGCGAAACCTGCCATTTCTGTCCACCGTCGCCCGAATGAACAACGCATGTGCCCGGCGCTCCGGCGATCCAGATGTGATTTTCACGAACCGCCAGCGCGCGGAAATCAAGCTCGCGTGCGGCCACGTCCGGTAGCTCGCCGGCCGGCGCGGTCCAAGTGAAGCCGCTGTCGCGCGTCGTTAGCACGAGACCCCCATCGCCGATGAGCCAGCCGCCGGTCTGGCCCGTTAGCAACAATCGCCGCAGCGACCGCGGTCCGAGGTTCGTTGTTCGCGACGGCCGAATTTCAGTCGAGGTGACGATGCCGAGGCTACCGCCGAACCCGGCAACGGCGCCGCTTTTGGGGTCTTGAAAATCTCCGGTTACCCAACCGAGCGTTTCACCTTTGGCCACAGGCGTCCACGTTCGGCCGCCGTCTTCTGAGCGAAACACGCCACCGGGATAGAGGGCCGAGCCGTCTCCGATCGCCCAACCTTGGCGGGCGTCGAAAAACCGCACATGGCGCAGCCCCGGCAGCGTCAGATCGGGTGTGTTCTGCCAGGTCTTGCCGCCGTCGCGGGTCCGCAGTGCCACGCCGTGAGTCTCATGCGTATAAGCCTGAGTCCAACCACCAACAGCGACGCCATTATCGGCGTCGAGAAATTGCACTGCCTCCAGGCGGCAGGTGACTCCCGAATTTTGCAGCTTCCAATTCCGCCCGCCATCGCTCGTATGCCAGATTACTCCGCGATCGCCCACCGCCCAGCCGCGATCGGCATCGATGAAGCTCACCGAAGTCAATTCCGCATCCTGCAGCCACTGCGCCGGCACCGGCTCCGGCTGAGCGAACGCCGTGGCGGTAAATAAACAAAGAACGGCGCCAACGGCCGTGCAGCGAGCGCAAGCGACCAAGGACTGAGTACTGAGTACTGAGTACTGAGTACTCAGTACTAATCCGAACCAACTCGATTTTTCCATTCCTGACCTCAGAACCCCGAACCCTGAACCCTGAACCCTGAACCCCGAACCCCGAACCTCGAACCTCGAACCTCGAACCTCGAACCTCGAACCTCGAACCTCGAACCTCGAACCCCGAACCCCGTGCGTCGGGCCGCGAATGATAGCAACGCACACGCCCAGCCCCCTACACCGATCCGGCGGATTGCCGCTGGCAATCGCAAAGACCATAATCGCGACATTCATCAGTCCGCGAAGATTCCAGAAGGAGCCTTGCCCATGTTCGCCAACCTCTCCCGTCGCCGTTTTCTCGCCCTCTCTGCCGCCGCGACCGCTGGCGCTACCTGGTTTGACGCGGCGAATCTACTCCAAGCCGCCGGGCTTGCAGACGCCAAAGACCCCTGGGGCGGGTTTCCAGTCGGCGTGCAAAGTTATTCGCTGCGGAACTACAAACTGCCCGAAGCGATTCGGCACTTGCAAGGGATGGGAGTGCATTATGTCGAGCTCGCCGGAACGCACTTGCCGATCACGGCCAGCGACGCCGAAATCGCCGACACTTTAAAACTCTGCCAGACCGCCGATCTCAAGGTCAGTGCCCACGGCGTCAATGCATTCAACAAGGATCACGAAAAGAACAAAAAGATTTTCGAGTTTGCCAAGAAACTGGGTATTCGCATTATCAGCGCCAACCCACAGCCCGACGCTGAAACGTTTGCCAGCCTCGACAAGCTCGTCGCCGAATTCGACATGCGGATCGCCATTCACAATCACGGCCCGGGCGCTCTATACGACAAGCTCGACAGCGTGATCACAATCATCAAAAACCACGACAAGCGAATTGGAGCGTGCGTCGATTGCGGCCACTTCATCGCCAGCGGTGAAGATCCGGTGAAGTGCGTTCTCGCGCTCAACGATCGCGTTTACGGCGTCCACCTGAAGGACCACGAGGAAAGTGGCAAAAAATCGCCCAGCGTCGTCCTCGGCAAGGGCCACCTGGATGTCGTCGGCTTGTTCAAAGCACTCCGCCAGATCAAGTTTTCCGCAGACAAGGCTCTCTCGCTCGAATACGAAGCCAATCCCATGAACCCGATCGACGACATGAAGGCTTGCCTGGAAATCGCCAAACAGGCGATTGCCAAATCGGCTTAAGAACGAAGAAGCCGGGAACACTAATCAGCGCTAATCAACACTAATGACGGCTGTGGAGATAAGAGTCTTATCTTTTTATTAGCGCTGATTAGTGAGAATTAGTGTTCCGCTGTTTGTCTGACTCGACCAAGAAGGATCGCGTTTACTTCTTGTTGGTCGCTTTCGCTTTCCCCGCCCCCGTCGGCAACTGTGTCGCCTCCTGCCCAAGCATCAGCGGCTTGTCAAACACGGTCCCCGCGTCGTTCTGTTCCTTCATCCACGCCGCGACCTTGTCCCGCATTTCCGACAACCGGCTTTGCTGCTCCGGCCGATCGGCGAGGTTCTTCAACTCGTGCGGATCAGCCGTCAGGTCGTATAGCTCCTCGCGCGGCCGCTCTTTATAGCGATGCACGATGTGTGCGGCTTGTGAATCGGTCTTCGCAGCCGATTCCCACGAGCGAAAATAATCCAGGCCATCGCGCTCGCCGCCGCGATTGATGTGCGTCGCGTATTGAAATTCGGGATGGAGGTTCAAAATGTATTTGTACTTGTCCGTTCGTAACGCCCGCATCGGATAGACATTGAATTCCTTATCGCCGCTGTGTGTGGCATAAATCTCATTGCGAGCCGATTGCTTATCACCGCGCAGCACGGCCGCGAACGACCGCCCGTCGATATCGCTGGGCGGCTTGCCGCCAGCTAAATCAACCAGAGTCGGCAAAATATCGATCCAGCTCACCATCGCATCCGTCGTCGCATTGGCCTTAATCCCCGGCCCAGCTGCTATCAGCGGCACCCGCATCCCCGCGTCGTACAAATTCCATTTGCCGAACGGCAACTGCGCCCCGTGATCGCTCGTGAAAAAAACATACGTGTTCTTGCGATCGAGCGTTTGATCGACGGCATCCAGAATCTGGCCGAAAAACTTATCCGCGCTCGTCACCGCTTCGTAATAGCGCGTTCGCGAGCGCCGAAATTCCGGCGTATCGAAATGCTCCGCTGGCAGCTTCACGGCGGCCGGATCGTATTCACTTTTATCCGGCCACGGCACATGCGGCCAGTGCGTGCCCACGAACAGCGCCAGCGGCTTATCGGATTTGCGCTTATCTAAATTATGGTTTTTTAGGAAGTCGGCCGCCAAACCAATGCCTTCGTGTCGCGCGAAGCCTTCCCCCCCGACGACGTCAAATCCATAGAACGGCCCATGTCCGTAATGCGCCACCTTGCCGAACGACGCCACCTCATAGCCCAATTCCTGCAAATACGCCGGCAGCTTCTTAATCTCCTCCTTCGGCCGCGAATGATTCGGCTCCGCTCCATTCCGCGCCGGCATCAACCCCGTCAACAACGCTGCCCGACTGGGCGCACACGACGGCGACGCCACAAACGCCTGCGTAAATCGCAGCCCCTCATTCGCCAGCCGCTGCATATTCGGCGTCTTCACATCCGTCGCGCCATACGGCGTCGTATCCAAACATCCCAGATCGTCGCAGATAAACACCACCAGGTTCGGCTTATCCGCCGCGCCCGCGCCCCACGACCAGCAGGAAATGCAGAAAACCAGCAAGGCAAATCGATGACCACACACGGCACGCCTCCACAAGAGAAAAATAGCGCACCGCATCAGCATACCACTCACGTACCCACCACTCACCTACTCATCGCTTCCTCACGGCGTATCCCGCATGATCTCCATCGTCGTGCAAACCGTCTGGCCGTCGCGATTATCGCAAACACACTTCACTTTCCGTCCCACCTTCAACTCATCCACGCTCACCGGCTTACCCCCGCTCGTGATCTTCGTCCCCGGTTCCACTTTCATCAGCCGCTCGCCTCCCACATCCTTCACCGTCACATTCTCGCCCTCAACTTTGACAATCGCCCCCTCACACTTCATTTCCTCCCCCGCTGCCGCATGGGCAAACAGCCCAAAAAACATCACTACCACAATCGTGCTCAATAATGCGCGTATCATGGCTGCCCTCCTTATCTAGACGAGCAACCAAGCAATTTCCGCGCCGCTAATCCACACAAAGCGGCGCAAGCTCCCGGTTGACTTCTTCGCAAAATGCATGAAAGCCAGTATGGCCAGATCGAGCGCAATGAGTGACGGCTAAGTTAGCGGCGATTTCCGCGAGAGTTTCAACTACCGCCTTCGTCGTCTTGCTGGCGGTGTGATATTTGTCCAGCGTTTCTTTTGGACTCTTCACCTTGGTTGGCGCTTCAATTTGTGTGTCCGGCGCAAAATCAAAGGCACTTCTGACCGCGACATCGTCATCCAATAGCCATGCTTCTAGATGGGGAACCGCCTCACCAAGCGCGGCCGGCATTATGCGTCCTTTTTCGCGATCTTTGTCACGCGTTGCCTTCAACTCACCGAGCCTCTCACCCCGGTCAGCTTTGTCGGCATCAAGAGTAGCGACTAAGCCCATTGCACCTCGATCCCGGGCACGAATCAGCATATAGAGCAGCTTTTTGGCCAAGCCACGCCCAGAGCCGCGTAAATGAAGATTTTTCCAAGCTTCAAATTCAATGGCTACTACGGGGGTATTTAATATCCGCTCGACCAATCGCGGAACCGCGGCTTTATCGCGCGGTCCATCGCCAACGAAACAAAGATTGATCGTCATGACTTCGCGATTAGGCCGGTCTCATCTTCGTTAAACCACACTTCACCAAGTCTGAAATCCTCGAGAAACGCTTTCACGCGCTCCGTGTCGAGCGGCTTGGCAGTCCGGCTGCCATCACTTTGCCGCTGAAAGACAATTACTTGATCGTCGCCCTCGCGGATGGAATCCAATAGGTATGGTGAGTGCGTTGTTACAATTACCTGAGCGGGGCAGCCGCCTAATTTTCCATTGGTCACGGCGTGCAACAACTCAACAACGTCTCCCAAACGCTTTGGATGAATCCCATTTTCGGGTTCTTCCAGCAAGATGGTACGAGGCGGGCTTGGATGATAAGCAAGCGCTACAAAAAAGAGCAGAAGGCGCACCCCAGCGGATGTTTCGTCGGCGTTGCACCGAAATCCCTTTTCAGTGACGAAGTCAACACGACGGCTATGAGCATTAGGGGTGCTAATCTCGATATCTTCCAGACCGCGAATGTTATTCTTGAGCGTGTCTACAATTTGGAAGAATCGCTTTCTGTCGCGTCTCAGGAGATGATCTAGGAGAGCGGCAATCCGGCTTCCATTTTCTCCAATTACAAGTTCCACCTCTTCCTTATTGGAGTAGCCGTCACATTGCATCGCCAAGCCAGTCGTTGGCAATTGAAACCTTTGCACCGGTAAAAGCTTTGCGCGAACTTGCTTATTGGTCTCGGTTTCTAACGCTCGTTGTGACTTGGCTACGCTTTTCAATTCAATCGGTCCATCATCCGTGTCTCCCGTTAGTTCAATTGGATTGTTCTCGTTGTGAAGCCAAAAATCCGGTGATTTGAACTGTGGTGTAGCTCGAAGTAAATGTTCGACAACGCTAAGAAAAGCAGACTTTCCCGAATCGTTAGGGCCTATCAGTACGGTTAATGGCTTCAAAGGAACCGAAACCTTCGGAAAGCACCGGAAATTTCGAATTTTAATTCCGCGAAGCACTGAGCGACTCCCTGCGGCACGATCGTCCTCTTGCTACCACAATTTTATAATTCTACCACGTCGGCTGTTCGCACTTCTCAGTAAAATCGCTATATCCCAACCCCATTCCACCTTACAAACGCCTCCAGCGCGTAATATTCCGGCAGTCCAAGCTTGTTGTAGCCCTCCGCGGTGCCCGTATTGCGATCTTCCGCACGCTGCCAAAACTCGCGCGGGTCGCTGCCGGGGAACAGAGCCTCGTCCTTCTGACTCTGGTGCATAAAAATGGCCTTCCGCTTTTTCAACAGATCACCCGGCGACAGCGGCACAGCGATTTCGATCTCGTGCAGGGCATATTCCTGCCACGCCCCGCGATAAAGCAGCACATCCGGCCGGCTGCCGTGCGCAGCCTCGTGCTCAAACACCGCCTGAAAAATCGCCTGGGCGCAAACCCGATGCGTACCGTGCGGATCGGACAAATCGCCCGCCACATACACTTGCTGCGGCCGAACTTTTTCCAAGAGCTCACGAATAATCTGCACATCCGCATCCGAAATCGGCTTCTTCGCGATCGTCCCGGTCCGATAAAACGGCAAGTCGAGAAAATGCAGGTGCTCTTCCTTGCAGCCGACTTTGAACGCTCCCGCCTTCGCCTCGCCCCAGCGAATCAAAGCCTTGATCTTCTGCACCGCTTCAATATCGGCGTCCCCCGCGTGCTTGCGAGCGAGAGACTCATATACCGTCCCCTCCACCAGCTTGCTTCGTTCCTGATCAATCCCGAACAGCCGGTTGTATTCGGTCACCAAATCGGCAATCCGCGCCGCGTCGTGGTCGAACACAGCAATATTGCCGCTCGTCATGTACGCGATATGCACTTCGTGGCCGTCATCGACCAGGCGAATTAACGTCCCGCCCATGCTGATCACGTCGTCGTCCGGGTGCGGGCTGAAGCAAATTACCCGCCGCGGCTCTTTACCCGCGGGATGGTATGTGATCGTGCCCATGAGCTGCTGAAAAACATGATGCGCGACTTTCGGCGCCGGTCCATGATGCCGCAAAAGCTGATGCAGATTGTGATTGCGAAAATCTTCATCCGTCAGCTTGAGCAGCGCCTTGCCGGTCTGCTCGCAGAGCCACAAAATCGCCCGCTTGATCAGCGCGTCGGTCCATTCCACCTTGCCTGCCGCCCACGGCGTCTGGCTCGACGTCAACTGGCTACCTGCTGCCGCATCGACGAGCACCGTCGCATCCGCATGCTCCTGCAGGTACGACGCTGGCACGCGCGGCGAGACAGGACCCTCGGCCACTTCGCGAATAATGTTGGCTTTGTGCTCCCCAAGCGCCAGCAGCAGCACCTTGCGCGCGTCGAAAATAGTGCCCAGGCCCATCGTGATCGCCTGCGTCGGCACGTTCCATTCGCCGTAAAAATCGCTGGCCAGAGCCCGCCGCGTCACTGGATCCAGCGTGCATAGTCGCGTGCGGCCCGTCGTGCCGGGAAACGGTTCGTTGCTGCCAATGTGGCCGTTCGTGCCGATGCCCAGCAACAACACGTCGATACCGCCGGCCCGCTCGATCGCCGCTTCAAACTCGCGGCAATGCTCCTCAATTCGCGCCACTGGCACAGTTCCATCCGGCACATGCAAGTGCCCCGACGGAATGTTCACCTGATCGAGCAAATGCTCCTTCATCCAGCGGTGGTGGCTCTGCAACTGGTCGCCCGCCAGTCCATAAAACTCATTGAGCACAAACGCGCTCGTCTGCGAAAAATCGAGCCCCTCTTCGCGATGCAGTCGCACCAACTCGCGATAAACGCCGACCGGCGTGCTCCCCGTCGGCAATCCCAGCACCGCCTGTTGCCCCTTCGCGGCCCGATCGCGAATGATCCCCGCGACCAGCTGTGCCACATGCCGAGCTAAATCTTCGCTCGAATCAAAAACGAGCGTCGGCAAGTTCGTCCCAACCGCCCGTGATGGCTTGGATATCGGCGGTGCCACAGCCGAGGTTGAAAGCGAATTCAAAGTTTAGATTTCCAGCTTCGAAGTTCGGGAAAAACAGAGCAGCCTTAGTATGCCACGTTGCCGTCCCCACTGCCATTTGGCCAGGCATCAGTAACCGTTCATGCCAGCAGAATTTTCCCGATTTCCGTCCTCAACCTCCAATTCGATTTTTCTGTCCCTCATTTTTCTGTCAACTTGGTGGCGTTCATCCGCGCTATCCGCGGTCCAGCCTTTTTGCTTCTCAACACACGCCCAGCACAATGCAACAAGACTCCAATGCTGGCGTGAACGGTTACAGGCATCATTGGATAGCGCACCGCCATAGCATTGAAAATTATCCAATTCGCTCGATTAATTAATAACGACGGGCCCTCCACGGGCCTAATGGCAGCATTAACCGCCCCAAACCCGCCTGACGAACCCAAATTCGGCCGCTAGATCCCTAGACAATCAAGCGGCAAAACTTCCGGCGGCAATGCTCAAGTGCCACAGCGTTGACATACCATCCCATGCCGGCTAATTTCGCTTCTTAGGGGGCGCTCGAAAACCGTCGCCAGCCATGCTTAATTCACGTTTTTTGACATTTCTGCTCGCGACCGCCTTCCTCCCCGGCTGCTCGCAAGATTCCGAAGGCCGCCAAGGCGTCACCGGCACGGTTCACGTCGATACGGTGCCCGTCCAGACCGGCAGCATCAGCTTTACGCCCACGGAAGGCCAGGCCACCGCGGGCGGGGCCGTCATTTCCAATGGCAAATTCGCCGTTCCACGCGATAATGGACTATTGCCCGGCAAATACCGCGTCGCGATCAGCGCTCCGGTGCCCGGCGCCGATAAGCCCGCCCCAGTGATGCCAGGCGAAGCTCCCCCGCTGGCCAAGGATTTAATTCCGCCGGAATGGAACACAGCCAGCAAACAAATCGTCGAAATCAAAAAAGGTGGCGTCAATTCCTTTCCGTTCGAGATTTCCAGCAAGTCAGCCGCCAAAAAATAAGTGTTAGTGAATTGGGCGACAGTGCTCGTTTTTTGTCCCCGATATAGGAACTTGCCCATGTCGAAGTTGAACCCGCGAAAGCTTAAGCAGGCCTTCACACTCGTCGAGTTGCTCGTCGTGATCGCTATCATTGGCGTGCTCGTCGCTTTGCTGCTCCCCGCCGTCCAGTCTGCCCGCGAATCGGCCCGCCGCACCCAATGCACCAACAACATCAAGCAGGCCACGCTCGGCATGCATAACTATACCGACACCTACAACGGTTCCTTCCCGGTCGGCGAATACGGTTGCTGCTGGGGAACCTGGATGATTGCCCTTCTTCCTTACGTCGAGCAGAAAGCGATATTCGACCAATACCAGTATTTCGGCTCGGTTCAAAACGCCGCCGGCAACAATTATGCCCAGACGGACACGAACACGCGTTACATCGGTCCGAAAAACTTATTGGTAACCACGAAGCAGCTCAAAGCCTTCACCTGTCCCAGCGACCAGAAATCGCTCGATATCGGTGCCCGCAGCCAAATCACCTTCCACAACTACGTCGCCAATCATGGCAACACGACCGTGAATCGAACGGCTACGTTCGGCACTACCAGCACCGGCCAGCCCAACCAATTCAACGGCGCGCCGTTTATTTATGTGACCAGCACCACCGATAAGCCGCAAGTTGTCCGTATGGCCGAAGTGGTCGATGGCCTCAGCAATACGCTGGCCTTCTCCGAAACGGTTCAAGGCCAGCAGGGCGACCTCCGCGGCTTCACCTGGTGGTATGGCGCCGCTCACTTTGAAACGTATTTAACGCCCAACTCCAGCCAGCCAGACGCCTTGCAAATGCAACCCTACTGTGTGCCCCAAAACCGGCTGAATCCGCCCTGCATTGGCCCGCCCACCACCGCCAACCCCGAGATGAACGCTGCCCGCAGCCGGCATCCCAACGGCGTCCAAGCCTCCATGTGCGACGGCTCCGTCCGCTTCGTCTCCAAAAACGTCTTCCTCGACACTTGGCGCGGCCTCGGCACCAACCTCGGCGGCGAATCCCTCACCGACTTCTAGCGATGTAGTGGTGGGCCGGACCTCTGGCCAGCCATAGACGCGTCGAACTTGTAGGGTGGGCTGTGCCCACCGGCTTACGGGCTATAGGTGGCTGGGTCAGAGCGCAGCTCTGTGAGTCCGCCAGTTCTTTGCGTCTTTTTGTATTTTTTGTGGCCAGTCTTCCCCCCCGCGCATAAAAAAAGGAGAGACGGTCCCTCGAACTCTCCTGAACGGGTCGGACATGTAGGGTGGGCTGTGCCCACCAAATTGTAGGCGAGACTCAGCCCACCATCGGCTTACCGACGGCCAAACAACCCACGGCGGCCAGAATAGGCATAGCTCTGGGTGTTCTGCGGCTGAGCAGCCGTCGCCGTCGCCGCGGGAGCAGACGCCGGAGCTTCAGCGACCAGCGGCGGAGCATTCGTCGTAGCAGCGGTCTTCGACGGAGCGACCGGAGCATAGCAATTACCACCCGAGCAACCGCCCGTCGAGCAGCCACCACCGCCGCAGCTCCGGCAATGCCGGCCGAAAGCGAAGGCCGAGTCGGCCGTCGCCAGCGATCCGAGAACAAACGCAATCATCGCGAAATACTTGACCATCTCCATTCACTCCCTTTTTCAGGTCGAAATAAAGAAACCTAAATGCCATGCAGCATGGCCGGGTGAATGTACCGACTGGGTAATATGCGTCAAGTGGGTCAAGAATTCCTTGAAAATAAGGCAGATAAATCAACAGCCAGTTATCTGACCAACCCAGCGCAATGTAGCCATCACGCTCCGCGTGATGTAGCCCCAGCGCTGCGATTGACGCCAGTCTCACGAGAAAACTGCATTATTCGAGCGCACCCATCACCACCGCTGCTTCAAGAAGCTCTCCAACCTCTTCGCGAGTAATTGCTTGCGCTCGATCCAGCCCCTCCCTCGTCAACGAAAACTCTGTGTAGATGTGGTGCATCGCGAGACCCGCAACACACAGCTCGCGGAAGCCAGCCAGAAAGCGAATGGTAAATGTCGGGTTTTCGCGACTCCGGAAGATCAGCGTGTGGTCAGCATCCGTCTCGACGTAGATCGCCAACATGCGGCCCGGCGCATCGAAAGCCCGATTCGCCCCCTTCACCTCAACCACACCTCGGTCTTTAGCAGCAAACAAAATGCACCGCGCCTCCAGCGACAGCGGCACGCCTTTCTCACCGCCATCCGCCATCGCCCGACTGGCCACGTTCGCCAGGCCCGCAATCGTCGGCGCACCATGGCCCAATTCCGACCAGGCGATGGCCCATTTGGGATCGTTCGCCGAGGATGGCAATAAATCATCGCTCATAGCGGCATTGTACTCTGGCCGCTGAAAGTAGGCCCCCGACGCCGTCGGGGCCGAAAGCGAAAAAAAGCTTCGTCTTTGTGAAGGCCGCGTTTTAAATGGGAAACGTCTGTCGCGCGTCTGTCCCTCACCGCGTGAGGGGACTACTTGCGGCGAAGCCGGTGATCCCGCTCAGAACGCCAAGTAACCGTTCACGCCAGCAATGATGTCCTGTGCAATCGGGATTTTCTTGCCTGCCCTGCCTTCATCTGTGAAAATCCGTGTTTCATCCGTGGCTCATGTCCTCGCTTCTTGTGTCTTCTCGTGTTCTTTGTGGCGATTCTTTTCTTGGCAGCTAGGTAATCACTTACCTGCTTCACAATGCACTCGCAAGGTACGAGAGACGCGAAGGAAACCCGGCAGTGCTGGCGTGAACGGTTATAACAGTCCTCTCAAATGGACCAGACTAGTCCAAAACCCCTCGGCCCAAAAAATAACTTGCGCCGACGCCGCTACGGCTAACCGACAGCCGCACCAACTCTTGCATCTCCGCGCCGTGACGCTCGCCCAAAAATCGCAAAACAACATTCTTGACGCAGCCCATTCTTTTTGAGCAATTAACACTCGTAGGTCCTGCCTGCCGGGCGGGACCTCCGGTGCGCAATGCAACCTGGCTCAGCAGCCCCGGCCGTTTTCCGCGGGCTCCCACTTTCCTAACGCGCGTCCACCCCACCGAATGACCACTTCCCCGCGCTAACACCTTACGCTGTGTTAGCGCCGCTTAAAAAACGTTAGTCGTCGTAACCGGCGATGATTTCCCAGCTTCCGACCATTCACTAACATTCCTCCAGCAAATAATTTCGTCAAAATGTTAGCGCTGACCTCGAACACGGCTTCCACGATGCTCCGTTGCCTAATCACCTTGATGCCCCTGCTCTGCGTAGCGTCGCTGCGGGCCCTTGATCTCGGTCCCAGGGTCCTCCCTGGGACCGCACTATCCCGCGGCTCCCGCCTCGTTGCATCCAAGAGGCCCACGATGCTTCGTCGCCTGTCCTGCATTGCTCTGCTGCTATTCGCTGCAAACACTTCAGCCCAAGAACCCATCCCCCACCACCAAGACGCTCCCCCCGGCCCCGCGCTCTCACCAACCGAAGCAATTAAGAAAATGACCGTCCCCGACGGCTTCTCCGTCGAGCTCGTCGCCAGCGAGCCCGACATCATGAACCCCGTCGCGATGACGTTCGACGAACGCGGCCGCATCTGGATTACCGAGAGCCTCGAATACCCGCGCAAGCAGCCTGGGCCCGGCCAAGACCGCGTCAAAATCCTTGAAGATACCGATGGCGATGGCAAAGCCGACAAGTTTTCGGTTTTTGCCGAAGGGTTGAACATCCCCAGCGGCATCGCCGTCGGCCACGGCGGCGTCTGGGTCGCCAATTCGCCCGACATCCTCTTTTACCCCGATAAAGACCGCGACGGCAAAGCCGATGGCCCGCCGCAAGTCGTCGTCACCGGCTTCGGCCGCTTCGACACGCACGAACTGCCCAACTCGCTCACCTGGGGTCCCGACGGCTACCTCTACGGTCTCAACGGCGTCTTCAACCAGAGCAACGTGAAGTACGGCCAAGAAAATCCCAACTACAAGGAAGATCATCCCGGCTGGCAGTTCACCTGCGCCATGTTTCGCATTCACCCGATCACCCGCGAGTTCGAAATCTTCTGCGAAGGCACCAGCAACCCCTGGGGCCTCGCCTTCGACCACGAAGGCTCGGCGTTCATCAGCGCCTGCGTCATCGACCACCTCTGGCACCTCGTCCGCACCGGCTACTACCACCGCCAAGGCGGCCCCTACCCGCCCTTCACCTGGAAGATCGAGAGCATCGTCAAGCACAAGCATCAGAAGGCGGCCTACGCCGGCCTCTGCTACTACGACAGCGACGCCTACCCCGAGCAATACCGCAACAAGCTCTACATGGGCAACATCCACGGCGGCTGCATCAACGTCGACCAGCTCCACCGCGACGGCAGCACCTACTCCGCCACCCCCGAGCCCGACTTCCTCACCGCCAACGATGCCTGGTTCATGCCGGTCAGCCAAAAGACCGGCCCCGACGGCTGCCTCTACATCCTCGACTGGTACGACCGCTACCACTGCTACCAAGACGCCAACCGCGACTCCCCCGGCCTCGACCGCCTCAAAGGCCGCCTCTACCGCGTCCGCTACACACCAATCCGAAGCGTCAGCGAGGGACTGCTGCCACCAACCGGAACCCGAAGCGTCAGCGAGGGAGCGACGGCTCCAATCGCGAAGGCGACGCCGCGAACGAATGCCTTCGATCTTGCCACCGAAACCGACGACCAGCTCCTTGAATGCCTCGCCAGCAACAACGGTTTCTTCCGTGAACAAGCTCTTCGACTCTTAGTCGAGAGACGTGCAGCTCGAAACGCGGAACAAAAAAACGGCGTGTTCTTAAAAGCCGCCAAGCTAGTATTTGATGAGAAGTCGAACGGAAGGACAAGAATGCAAGCGGCCTTCGTAGCGACTGCACTGCCCGAACGATTTGAGGAAGCGTTCATTTCTCTCCTGAAAAGTCCCGACCCAGCCCTTAGAGCTTGGGCCGTGCGAACAACCTACCCGGAAGACAATCGCGGACATTTACTTCCCGACGTTGAACGCCTCGCAGACGATCCGTCGCCCGAAGTGAAGCTTCAAGTTGCAATTGCAGTTGGCAAAAGTTCCGGACAGCGAAATACAATCGACGTGCTGACGCGAATTCTGGCCACTTGCGGCGACGATAAACTTATTCCGCATATTGTTTGGCAAAACCTATATCCGCTGCTGGAAGATCACGCTGACGAATTTATTTCGTCGGTACGGATGGCAGATACTCACAAGGGCAGGACCAAGCCGCTCGTAGATATCATCCCTCGCGCAATCGAACGCCTATTGGCCAACAAAACATCTAGTGCCAAGCAAATTGGAGAGCTATTTAGCGCGATTCCTATCGAATCATCGCACGGCTGCACAGAAGTTTTGGCGGCGCGTGTTCAATCTGGAGAGCTTCGCGGGGAGCAGCTCAATCGCATTCGGGATGTAATATCGCAGCGCCTCGGAGAGATCATCGAGTCGGTTCCAGACTTGCGCGATGGCGTGCGAGCAGCCTTGCTTGCTGCGTCCTGGGGCGACTCGCGAGGTCAGGACATCGCCCGAAAACTCCTGTCTGATTCCAAGGGTGGCACCCTAAGCCGTATCGGCGCTCTCAATGCACTTATTGCGGGTGGCGATAACTCGGCGCTCGATCTAGCCGCTGCCGCTTTACGTGAAAAGAACAATGCTGAACTCGCCGGCCAGGTTATTGCGGCCCTTGGTCGTCTTGAGAACCCAAAAGTCAGCGAAGCCATTTTGCAAGTTTATCCCACGCTCGCCGCTGACATTCAACCTAAAGCAATCGAACTATTAACGCAGCGCACCATCTGGGCCAAGCCGCTCATCGAAGCTATCGGCGAAAACAAAATCCCGGCAACCGCCCTCAACGTCAACCAAATCCAGCGCCTCCTCGCCCTCAAAGACGCCGAGCTCACCGCCGCCGTCAACAAACACTGGGGCACCATCCGCACAACGCGCGACCCGGCCCGTGAACAACTCGTCGGCGAAATGCGGAAACTTATCCGCACCACCAAGGGCGACCCCCATCGCGGTATCGAAGTCTTCAACCGCGTCTGCGGCCAGTGCCACAAGATTTATGGCCAAGGCCAGGACGTCGGCCCCGACATCACCGGCAACGGCCGCGCCTCCGTCGAGCAACTCCTCTCCAACGTCTTCGATCCCAGCCTCGTCATCGGCGCCGCCTATCAACCCCGCATCGTCCAAGCCGCCGACGGCCGCATCATCACCGGCCTCCTCACCGAAGACAGCCCTCAGCGCGTCGTCCTCAAGGTCCAAGGCGGCAAGCTAGAGACCATCGCCCGTGAAGACATCGAAGCCATGAAAACCAGCGAGCTATCTCTCATGCCCGAAGGCCTCGAAAAGCAACTCAAGCCTCAAGAAATCTCCGACCTCTTCGCCTACATCACCCTCGACAAACCCCCGAGCGACCCCACCGCCAAGCCAATTCCTTCTGGCACCGCCGGAAAGAAATAATGTAGCCGTCACGCTCCGCGTGACGTGCCCGTTTCGATTGAGGAAGTCATTCAGATAGCCGGATCAGTTCCGGGGGGGGACAATCACGCGGAGCGTGATGTCTACATTACTCCGCCTGCACCACCGGCTGAGCATTCATCGCCACCGCCGCAGCTAGCCGAGCCGCATTACCAGCAACATCGGACGCTTGCGAACCACCATCCACAATCGTCTCAAACGCCTGATACGTGGCCACCGCCGGCTCCATGGCGATTTGGCGGTTAGAAGCCGCCTGATCAATCGCATTACCGCTGGCAACAATGCTCGTAACATCCGCAGCCAACACTTCAATCAAGCCGTCATCAGCCAGACTCGCAGCGATCTGGCGGAGCTGGCCATTGGGTATCGCCGTCACATCAAACGGCCGCGTGGCGTCATACGCAAGCTGCGCATCGGCCTCGTCATATTCCTCGCCGCGCTCATTCGAGGAGCGGGCCGCCTCCTCCAGCGTCGCGGCGCCCGCCAACTTCCGTTTGAGATTCAGTCGCTCGGCTTCCGTCAGCTCGGTCAAAGTCGATTGTTGGCGGATCGAAGAGTCAGTTGTTTGTGAGCTGACCTTGCCGGTTACGGACGAGCCGTCAGCCGTCTGCACGCTGATCGAGTCGCTGGAAGCGCCTGCTTGGCCGGACAGAGCGGCAGCCGTCGAGTTCACCATACCGCGTTCAAGCGATGACGACGACGACCGAACCGTGAGGGCAAGCGAAGCATCGGTGCCCATGGCATGCTGCGTCACGGCAGTCTCGTGCTCCGCGTCGTGCTCGAATCGCCGCTCGGCACTGGCGTTGAGCTGAGCGTAATCCCGAATTTCCAAGCCGCCGTTCATCGGCATGGAAATTATCTGCAGCGGAAAATAAAATTGCGAACTGCTAGAGATCGAGAAGCGGACGTCGGTCAGCACCTTATCGACCCCCGACGCGCTGATAAGAGGGTAGCTTCCCACGTAGCTCGCCCCGCTTGGCAGCATCGAAGGAACTGCGGTCACCTCGCCGATCGTGCTGCCCTCATGCCCTGGCTCGCTCTCCGCCGCATTAGCCGCCAAATACGAGTTCGGCGCTGAGTTGAGGATCGACGGCATTCCGCTCAGACTCGCCGGCCCTGAATTCCAGCCGCTGCCAAACCAGAAGTCATTTTCGCGCCCGCCGAACAACCGTTCACCCGGTGAATTGATATTGTAAACGACCACCGTCGTCTCGCTCGGCTCGGCGAAGCCGCGGACTAAGGCGCTGGCATCCGAATAGCCAAACGTCGTCGCTGGCCGCGAGATCTCGGCGCCGGAACGATCGATGTGCGAAAAATCGCCCGGCGGCGGCGACAAGTAGTCGGGAGCGTAATAGGCCATGAAGCCCGAAAGCACCATACGCGGCTCGAGCGGTTCAAAGCCCGTCAGCCGCTGTTTGGTTGGGTCGGCCGCAGGTTCGGCATGAATCCGTTGCCAGATCCGGCGCAGCAGAGAGATTGTCATGGCACGCGACGACTGAATGAGACGAGAGGAGGTCAGCGCGCCCAGTTTGAACGCAGGCGCCTAACCTCTATCAATATAATCAATTCGACCTTCCGGCTGATAGCGATTGGGCAATTTTTCCGGCTCCGGTCCTGTTTCGCCCCCGTTTCCCAGTTTTTTCACAATACGCAAGCGGCTTTCGATGTGTTTCGCCAAAAGGTCTTGATACCTAGACACTTCCGGCGATTGTAATGTAGCCGCTTCCTGGTGCTGGATGGCCAAAGCTAGCGAATTTGCCGCCTCTTCCAACTGGCCAGCTTGTTCCTGATCAATTGCCAAATTGTTATATACGCTCGCCAAGCTGCTCTGGATTCCGGCGTTCCCGGCGAGCTGCTCGGCGAGCCGACCATACAGGGCGATCGATTCTTTCAGAGCCTCTTCGGCCGCTGGGTGGTCGCCTTGGCGGTTTTCGAGCATGCCGAGGTTGTTCCAGGTGACGGCCAAATCATCCTTGTACGAAATGCGGGCTGGGGCGACACCAAGAAGAGATTGCCGGAGCTGGAGTGCTTCGCGGTACGACGCTCGCGCCTCCTTGCTCTGACCGATTCGAGCCAACGCCGAACCGAGGTTGTTGAGAGCAAGGCCAAGATCGTGTTGTGTATTTAGATTGTTGGGCTCTAAAGAACAAACCTTACGCAGAAGATCGATCGCTTTTATGTCCAATTTGGCCGACTCCGCTGGTCGCTTGGCGGCTTCCACGGAAGCCCAACTATCGAACACCATGGCCAATCGCTGCTTGAGCTCTGTCTCATTGGGTTTTGCTGCCAAAAGTTGCTCCAAGCGCGCTGCCGCATCCTCAAAGGATGCAATTGCCTGGCTGGGCTGATGCAGATCTTTCTGAACCAGGCCGAGATTACTCAGCGACAACGCCAAATCAGTTGCGATGGATTCGTCTTGCGACTGTCTGGCCAAAAGCCGCTCTTGCCGCTGGATCGCCTGTCGCAGTTGCTCCTCGGCTTCACTGCCTCTGTGGGCTTTCAATAACGAGACGCCGTGGCGGCCCTGAACTTCGGCGAGTTGCTGTTGACGTTGAAAGTTGTCTGGCGCAGCAATTAAAAGCCGCTGTAAGACATCGATTGCTTCTTGTTCAATTCTGACCGCTTCTTTGGTTTGCCCAATGTGCGACATCATTGAACCGACTTTGCTGTAAGCGACCGCTGCTGCCGCTTGCCGCTCAACATCCCCGGCCGACTCATCGATGAACTTGCGATAGTTGTCAGCTGTTCCAGACAACAGTTTTTGTCGAATTCTTTCGGCACTCGGAATTCCTTCCAGGTCGTTGGCGAATTCCATTGCCAGCCCATTCAGTATCTCTCCCTGCGCGATCATGCTTTTTTCCGCGCGTGCGGCGTTTCGTTCGGCATTTCGGCTCGAAAGAGTAACGACGACAGCAACGGCCGAGAGCCCAGCCAAAATTATTGCCAATGCGAGCAACGATCCCGCCACCATGCGTTGATGCTTCTTAGCCCAGCGGCTCGCACGGTCGAGCATTGTCGGTGGCCGCGCTGTAGTAGGCCTTTCTTCCAGAATGCATTTCAGATCGGCGGCCAGATCAGCCGCGGTCGCGTAGCGAGCCTCCTTGTCCGGTGACATGGCTTTGAGGATGACGGTTTCCAGATCGGCTGGAATATCGGTACGCAGGCTCCGCGGCCGCGGCGGAGTGTAGTTGCCGATTTGCCTGAGCAGCGCGGCCTCGTTTTCCTCCGAGAACGCCGGCCGAAGCGTCGCGAGCTCATAAAGCGTGACACCAAGCGAATAGATATCGGTGCGATGGTCAACAAGCGCCGCCGAACCAGCGGCTTGCTCGGGGCTCATGTAGCGAATCGTCCCAATGAGGTCGCCGCTGCGCGTTAAACCGCCGTCGCGGCCGAAACGGGCCAGTCCAAAATCGGTTATCCACAGCTTTCCATCCGCCTCAACTAGTAAATTCGACGGCTTTACGTCGCGGTGGACCACGCCATATTCGTGTGCCGCGTGCAGCGCCTCGGCTGCCTGCATTCCCAGCTGCGCTACTGTCCGATAATGCTCATTGCTCGCCGTCGAACCCACCACCAACCGCGACACCAGCTGCGTCTTTGCCCCCCGATCATCGCGCGTTTCGGGCGAATAGGATGCCGCCGTCTCCTCTCCCCCCGAGAGAGGGCTAGGGTGAGGGCGCTGTCCGTTCGATAAGGGTCTGGACTCTGACCGCGGATTCCACGACCGCGTCGCCGCCAACTTCTCGGACTTCTGACCGCCGACTTCGGACCTCTTTCCCTTCCCCCGCAGCTCCTCAATGGCCCGATCCAGCGGCTGACCGTCGATATACTGCATCGCGTAAAAATGTACGCCGCGATCGACGCCAATCGCGAACACCGGCACGATGTTCGGATGGTGCAATTGAGCCGCAGCCTGAGCTTCGTGCTTGAACCGCGCGATTTGCTTGGAATCGAGCACCGCGGCAAACGGCAGTAGCTTCACGGCGACGCGCCGATCGAGCGAAATCTGCCGCGCTTCATAGACGACGCCCATGCCGCCGCGGCCGATTTCGCGGAGGAGCTCAAAATCGCCGATCTTCCTCTGTCCCTTGGGCTCGTCTTCCAAAATCGCCGGCGACGGACCGCCGCCAAACCCGGCCGCCATGTCGTGTAAGTCTTCCAAGCTGCGGAAATAGTTCGCCAGTGCCGGCGCGATGTCCGGGTTTTTGTCCAAAAGGGCCTGTTGGGAGAGCGGCGCATCGTTTTCGAGCGCCGACAGATATCGATCGAGAACGTCAGTCAGCCGTTCGCGCTGCTCGCGGGTGAGTTGCCCTAGCGACGACGAAATATCGCCGCTGGGCGAATTTGAAAAGTCCGCCCGCGAGTAGTTGCGACTGCCTGGTTGAGCGCCAGAGCTCATTCCTCGGCCCCAAAGACATCTTGCTCATACACTTGCCGAAAACGCTCGATCGCCCGCAGCCAGAGCATCCGCACCGCCCCCGGCTTGCGACCCATCCGCTCGGCAACTTCCTCAAACGACAGCCCTTGCAGGTTCCGCAGCACAATCACGTCGCGGTCATCACTCTTGAGCTTGGCCAATTGATCGGCGATCGCGACGGACCGCTCGCGCTCGCGCGCCGGCGCGCTCGGCGATGGTCCGCGATCAGCCAGCACGTGCGCCAGTTTGATCACCGAGCGATCCATGGCCCGATTCATGTCGTCGAGCGAGATTTCGCGCCGGATGTCGCGGCGGCCGGCTTGAATATGGGCTTCATAGGCATGATGCAGGCAGTTGATCAGTATCTGCCGCAGCCAGGCCAGCAGCTCGCGCTCCGTTGTGCCACGAAACTTGCCGAAATCGCGGTAGGCTCCGAGCATGGCTTCCTGGACAAGGTCCGAGGGACTCATCCGCCGCCGCAATCGGGCATCGAGCTGCGTGGTGGCCAAAATCGTCAGATAGTTGCGGTAAAGGGTCAGCAACTTGCCGACCTGCTCGTCGCCGCCCCCTTTCGCCTCGGCCAACAGGCGATCCGCCCGCCCCTCCTGGCTTTCCGCACCGGTTTCAGTTGCACTTGAATTCACAGAATCGCCCCGTAGGTGGGGCAGGCTTCCAGCCTGCAAAAAACGACCAATGGTTTGCCGCCAGGATCACCGCTGCGCCACGAATAGCGCATACCGGCTTCATCCCCATTCTAGCCAAGGACGAATCTTCGGCCAAAAACCACATTAAAACCGCTATGCGTGGCCCCCGGAACTTTTACTCAGACACGGCCGTCTGTAAAGATTTACCGACAATTCCGTCGGCAACACCACGTCCTGTTCGAAGATAACGAATTCGTCTCGAAACACGTGACACGCCCCGTTGTCAACCGTCCCTTAATTCCGAAGGATGACGCAACTGCTGCCTCAGCGCTTTCTCACACACTGAGCTGGCACACTGAGCTGGCACACTGAGATCGTGGCACGGGCAGTGGAATTTTGACGCCAAGATACGTATAAAAACTGCCACGGTTGTTTCGGTTAGGACTACGAGGGGGCTGGCAAAATGAGATGGCTTTGGTCGCGGCTGCGCTCTCGCCGTACGAATGGGAAGCATAGCGAATCGAAATCGAAGCGTCGTTTTGCTCCGCGATTTGAGACTTTGGAGTCGCGGTACGCACTCAGCGCCATGGCTGCGGTGCATTCGGATTTGATGTTCCGCCCCTTCGCCGGCTCCTCCTCTTCGCCGCAGGGATTCTCGCCGGCACAGGTCCAAGCCGCCTACGGCTTTAACAATGTTAAGTTTGGTACCGTGAAGGGAGACGGCTCGGGCGAAACCATTGCCATCGTCGATGCCTATAACGACCCCAACATTCTTAGTGATTTAGCCAGGTTCGATGCTCAGTTCGGCCTGTCCGCGCCGCCGAGCATCAAGGTCGTCAATCAAACCGGCGGCACTTCTCTACCGAGCGCCAATCGCGGATGGGCTACCGAAATTGCCCTGGATGTTGAATGGGCTCATGCCATCGCACCCGGCGCGAGCATCCTGCTGGTTGAAGCGAGTTCGGCGACGAGTGCCAGTCTGGATGCCGCTCTCGACTATGCCCGCGGCGCGCCAGGCGTGGTAGTCGTGTCCAATAGTTGGGGCGGCGACGAATACAGTGGCGAAAAATCGGAAGACGTTCATTTCACGACTCCCAGCGGTCACGCCGGCGTAACTTTCACGGTGGCAGCCGGCGATGACGGCACCGGCGCCGAATATCCGTCTTCTTCGCCAAACGTGCTCAGTGTTGGCGGAACATCTCTGCGTTTGGGAAGCGCATCTGCGTGGTCCAGCGAAAGTGTCTGGTCCGGCGGCGGCGGCGGCTCCAGCGCGTATGAAGCACTTCCCAGCTACCAAAGCGGCTTGGGACTGACCAAACGTGGCACGCCCGATGTGTCATACGACGCCGATCCCAACACGGGATTTGCCGTGTACGACACCTACGGCAGTAGCGGTTGGATCGAGGTTGGCGGCACCAGCGCCGGCGCGCCCCAATGGGCCGCGCTAATTGCCATCGCCGATCAAGGCCGTGCTGTCGCCGGCTTGGGCTCGCTGGGCAATGCTCAAGCGGCACTCTATAGTCTTCCGCGTTCCGATTTTCACGATGTCATAGCAGGCAGCAACGGTCGCTCGGCCACGGCGGGCTACGACGTTTCGTCCGGTATCGGCTCGCCGATCGCCAATTTGGTGATTGCGGACCTTGTCGCATACGGCGGTTCGGCCGGCGGCGGAGGGTCGAGCGGTGGTGGCGGCGGAAGCAGCGGTGGCGGAAGTGATGGCACTTCGACGTTGGGCACGCCCGCAATCACGAATGCAAATGCTGTTTCGTCAACCAGCGCTTCGCTAACCTGGAGTCCCGTTGCTGGCGTCAGCGGTTATCGCGTCCTGATCGTGAATCCCACCACCGGCGTGGCTTCTTCCATCGGCAGCGTCAGCGCGACGGTTACGTCCACGACGGTCACCGGATTGACGGTTGGCTCCAACGTGACCTTTGAGATCGAGGCTTTTAGCAGCACGCAAAAAGCCGATTCCGCACCGGTGCTCGTCACATTGCCCGCGCCCCCACCGCAAGCGACGCTTGCCGCGCCGCAGGTCACCGCGGTCGCAGTTTCTTCAACGAGCGTCGCGCTGTCATGGGGCGCAGTCGCAGGCGCACAGGGTTATCGCATCTACTATTGGAACGGCTTCCGCGCCGTTCTCATTGGCACGGTCAGCTCCAGCAAAACCAGCGTTACCGTCGTCGGTCTCATTCCGGGCTCAACCTCGCAGTTATTGGTCCAAGCCTACTCCGGTACCACCGTCGCCAACTCCGATTGGATCAGTGTCACCACCCCCAGCCGCACAACCCGCCGGTAACAGCTTTGTTTTTTAGCCGGGGTCGCTTCGCGCCCGGCTGGGAAGCTTCCATATCTCTGTCATCGGCGACGGTTTGACTGCCACGGTTCGATTGCCGCGACTGAGCCATCACGCCAGCACTTTGCCAGCCAGCGTGACACTTTGCGTTATCCGGCGTCCGTTTTAGGCATGCCGGCGTGCGGCAGGTTTTGCGCGCAGTGAATTGTAATGTTCGTGACCCACTGGCATCCCGATTGCTCCTGTGCGCGATCCGGCCCGGAGATTAACTTGAAATCTCATCAGGAGCAGCGTCATGAAGAAGCAGACTCCGGCCGGCGGCCGGTCGCGTCGTTTGGGTCTCGAAAAGCTTGAATCTCGTCGCGTTTTGACCGGCAACGTGCAAGCCGCGGTCAAGGGCGGCTCGCTCAATATCGCCGGCGATTCAAGCGGCAATGAAATCACAATCACCTACGGCGCCAACGTCTTCACGGTCGCCTCTCGCGACGGCACCACGACCATCAACGGCCAACCCGGCCCGCTCACGTTCACCCGCGTCAAGAAGGACGTCAACATCGCGATGGGCAACGGCGACGATGTCGTCGAGTTCGACGGGGGCTCGAACCCCAATGCCGCCATTTGGATTCGCAACCGCCTCAACATTGACATGGGCAGCGGCGCCGATCAGTTGTTGATGACCAATGTCCACATGCTGCGGCTATTTACGAATTTGGGGTCGGGCAACGACACCTTGAACATCGGCAATGATGGCTCGGACCCGGGCATCCTCGTAACCAAGGAAGCCAACATCATCGCTGTCGGCGGTCAGGACGATGTCAGCATCGCCAATTCGCAGTTCAAAAAGTTCGTCAATCTCGATTTAGGCGCTAACAACGATACGCTGACGATTCAAGACACCTCCGTCCACCGCCGCAGCAACTTCAACGGCGGCGCGGGCACCGATACCTTGAATCGCCAAGACAATCACGGCCAACTGAAGTTCTTCAATT
This sequence comes from Pirellulaceae bacterium, assembly GCA_036496265.1. Classification (GTDB taxonomy): domain Bacteria; phylum Planctomycetota; class Planctomycetia; order Pirellulales; family Pirellulaceae; genus CAYLLN01. The sequence goes on from DASXLL010000144.1 coordinate 46,800, forward strand.
TCGAAACCGTCAACAACACGGTTTCGTCGCCCGCTCCGCTGCCACCCGTCGCCAACAACGACACCGCCACCGCCGTCCGCAACGGCAGCACTTCAATCAACGTCGCCGCCAACGACACCGCCCCCGGCAGCACGATCAATTTGGGCTCGATCACCGTCACCCAAGCCCCAGCTCACGGCACGGCCGTCGCCAATTCGGACGGCACCGTCACCTACTCCAACAACGGCGACGCTGCCGCCAGCGACACCTTCCAGTACACGATTAAAAACACCGACGGCACAGCCTCAAATGCCGCGACCGTCAACATCACAGTCACCAATGGCTCGTTCACCGCAGTCAATGACGCGGGCACGGTGACCGAGGATGCTGCCACAGCAACCGCGACGGGCAACGTGCTCACAAACGACACCGGCGGCACCGGCGCCAAAACCGTGACCAAAGTCAACGGCCAGACCGCCAGTGTTGGTACGACCGTCAACGGACAGTTCGGCACGTTCAAAATCAATGCCGACGGAACATTTACCTACACGCTCGACAACACCAATGCCACGGTCAACGCGCTGAATAATGCCAGCACGCCGCTCACCGACTCGATGGGCTACACCGCCAGCGCCGGCAGCGAAACTTCCAATGCCACGCTGAACATTACCATCAACGGCCATACCGATCTCGTCGTCGCCGCTGACACCGCCACCATCACCGAAGATGCCACGCCCAACGCGGCCACCGGCAATGTCTTAACCAACGACACCAGCGCCAGCGGCACGAAGTCGGTAACCGCCGTCAACGGCCAGACCGCCAGCGTTAATACAAATGTCAACGGCACCTTCGGCATCTTCCACATCAACGCCGACGGCACATTTACCTATACGCTCGACAACACCAACGCCACCGTCAACGCGCTGAACAATAACAGCGCGCCGCTCACCGACTCCATGGGCTACACGGCCAGCGACGGCACCCAAAGCCTCTCAAGCACGCTGACCGTTACGATTAACGGCCACACTGATCTCATCGTCACGCCGGACACGGCCAGCATCACCGAAGATGCCACGCCCAACACAGCCACCGGCAACGTCCTCACCAACGACACGAGCGCCAGCGGCACTAAAACCGTGACCGCCGTCAACGGCTCCGCCGCCAGCGTCGGCACGGATGTCCCAGGCCAATTTGGCACCTTCCACATCAACACCGACGGAACCTACACCTACACGCTCGACAACACCAACGCCACGGTTAACGCGCTGAACAACAACAGCACGCCGCTCACCGACTCGATGAGCTACACGGCCAGCGATGGCACGCAAAGCCTCTCGAGCACGCTCACTATCACGATTAGCGGCCACACGGAGCTCGACGCCGTGAACGACACCGGGTTCACCGTCACCGAAGATTCCGCCACGACAACTGCCACTGGAAACGTGATCACGAACGACACAGGCGGCAACGGCAACAAGACCGTCAGCGCCGTCAACGGGTCCACCAATAGCGTCGGCACGGACATCACCAGCGCCCACGGCACCTTCAACATCGACGCGAACGGCAACTTCACCTACACGCTCAACAACGCCGATACCGACGTGAACAACCTCAACGAGGGCGACACCCTCACCGACACCATCGACTACACTCTCACCGACGGCATTACGACCGACACCGCCACGCTCACCATTACCATCAACGGCCACACCGACGGGCCGTAGGACTGACGAAGCCATAATCGCGGCCGCGACCTGTTATTTAACCGGCACCGCCGCCGCGACCGGCCGATACACATCCAACGGCGACGGCGGCAGCTTATAGACGATCTGCCCTTTGTCCTTGCGGTCGCGCCAGTTTTGGATGGCCGTTTTCATCTGCGCCGGCGAGCGCTCGGGGCGATAAAAGCCTGGCACGCCGGTGACGGCAACCAGGTTGACATGCGCCAAAACGCGAATGTCCATCTGATCGCTTTCCAGGAATTTGACGAGCTGCCCGGCTGCCCCGGCGGCTAACTGCTCCTCGCTGAAGCCCCATAACAGGCGGTAGATGTCCTTGGCATCAGCCGAGCGGGCCAGGTTGATCGTCTCGCGGACCTTCGCGGCAGTTTCAGGACTCCGCGAAAGAGCATGACGGAGTGCTTCGAACTCGCCCTGCCAGAAGGAGTACTGATTGGGATCCGCCAGCTCGCGGAGGACCGCTTCGAATTCGCCAAGGGCGGCCAGGCACCGGGCTGCCAGCGCGCGGACCTCCACGCGGCGGTCCTTCATGATCTCCTGCAGCGTCACATTCAGCGGCCGCTCGTTGAACACGAGCTTCTCGAGCAAAACCGCCGCGTCGCGGTCGATCGGCTTCACGCTCTTGTAGTCGATCCACTCCGGCGACAGGAACGGACCGTGTGTCTGCGGCGCCTCGCTGCCGAAATAGACATGCACATGCCGCGAGGGAATATCGACCTTCGGCTGATCCGGCCGCTGAAAAGTGACTCGGCCGTTCGTGTTATATAGCTCGACGACGGCCAGGCCTTCGCCTGCTTCCGGATCCGTCCCCGGCGGCACCCAGCGGCCGACTCTCACCGCCAACACCGAATCCGCATCGACGAGAGTGACGACACCTGTGATTCCAGCCAGTGTCAACTCCACCTGAGCTCCCGGCCTGCCCGGAGTGGAGGCCATAAATCGGCCGTAGTCGATCGTGGCCCGCGGAAGAGCATTTTCACCCGGCTCATCCATCTTTAGCGCGCCTTCGCCGGCAAAAGTCAGCGTCACGGCTGACGGCAGCGCGACCTGCGGCCGATACGGCGGCAACACGATCATCCGCTCGCCAGCCGTGAGAATTTCCTGGGGCTGCTTGGCATACCACAGGCCATCCTGGCGATCGAGCGTCGCAAAGAGCTGGCCATCCGACGTATAGCGGCCCACATCCACCAGCTTTGGCTTGACAGGCGTCCCCACCGGCGGCCTGACCGTCGGCGGCTCGGGGCTAACGGCAGTGGCGGCTGCTGGAACCGGCGGTGGAGGCGGAACGTCGGTCGTTTCGGGCGCTGCCGGTGTCGCCGCCGCGGCTGGGTTCGCCGTAGCATCGGCAACAACCGCCGCAGGCCGCTCCGTTCCCTCAGCCGGCGCTTCGGTCGTCGTCGGGGCGGCAGCCGGAACTCCGTCCGTTTGATCGTTCGCTGGAACCGAGGCTACAGCAGCCGCGGTGTCGGCAGCAACACCTGGAGCCGGTGTATTGGTTTCTGGAACAATTGGTTTCTCGGTTTGCTCCGTGGTGGTTGTCCCAGCTAAATCCTGCTCGCCTTGGCGCAAGCCCTTCATCTGCCACAGAATCGCCATGGTGACGAGCAAGGCAATCGACGCCACGAGCACAAACGGCCACAGACTCATGTCGCGACCCGACCGCAGATACTCAGGCACTTCCAGCGGAGGCGGTGGCACCGGCTTGCCGTTAGCGCCCACAGCCGTCTTTCCCGCGTGAGCTTCCCCGTGGGCCGCCTTGCGGCCTTCGGTCGATGCCGCCGCGGTATGTGCGGCCGCCTGTGCCGGATCGCCCAGCGCATAAATCCGCTGCCGGAGGTCCGTTGGAACATCGGCCGCTTTTCCCAGCACGAGCGTCAAAATCTGATGGCACGCCGCAACCTCGCAGAGATGCTTGTCCGATTCGAGGCAAATTCGTTCGAATTCGGCGACACGATCTTGCGTCAATGCACTGTCCAAATACTCGGCGACCGTGTTCGCATCGTTGCCCATCCCCTTGCCGTCGAGCTTCGGCGCATCCATCCGCAGCTTCTTCAGCGCACCCTGAATCCGATCGACCAGCCCCGAGGCGAAATCGCTCTCCTCGATCTTGGCACGAATCGCATCCGCATCCGCCGGATCGAGCACGTCATCCATGTAAGCCAGCATCGTTCGCAAAGTCAGGCGCACGGCATTTCTCCCCTATCAACAAAAATCGCGTCCCTATCTTGTTAGTGCGAGAAACGCCGCCAATCCGTGCATGCGAGGCGGAAAATCTCGCAGCTCCCCAGGGAAGAAAGGGGGCTGAAAGCATTGTCGCGACTTGAGTTACGAACCAAAGACCGAGGCTCGAAAAGAACCGGCCAAGATGGCGGAAAATGACGTTCCCCTCAGCAAGCTGCGCCCCCGAGGACTGAAAACGGCGAGCGCCAGCATGCTGCCAACGAGCTGCGCCAGTGCCAACGCGGCCGGATGGGCGTCCGTTCTGCTCCCATGGTGGTTCACCCGCTCCGCCGCTGGCCGCGGGGGCGCAGCGAAGCCAGTAGTGGCCGGGCTTCGCGCGGCATTCGACCAGCCGCTGATGTGTTCCCAGCCGTGTGCTGTCCTGCGCCAGTCGTCCGTTGGTTTAAACGATCCGCCGACGCCAGCGGCAAATATGCCCGCCCCGATCATGCCAGCGCAGAGGCCCGCCAGGAGGGCAGCGCAGGCAGCACGGTAAACAGGCAACCGGGCGGAATCATTCATTCCGATTGCCAAACGCAAGACCGATGCCCGTCCGCCACTGCTCTGTTCGGCTTCGACGTAACCGACTATCTGCGAACGACATTGATTCGCCGCGAACGACTCGCTGCCTTCCGAATGTTGCCAATTCGCAGCGACGACTCGCAAGCCGCTGTTGCCAGAACGCGACAAGCGACGATTCTCAACATGATCTGGTTGCCCAGTCGATGGCCGCTGCAATCGCTATATCCCGACCAGCCGGACCCATTCCCTAGCAGCACATCAAGTCGTTTGCCCGTTCCCTTCCAGCAACCTACGTTTCAGCGGTTGCGAAATAAGCCGACCATTAGGCGCGGCGAAGTCGTCTGCAGGGCGACGGCGCGCACTTCCCAAATGAACTGGAGCCGCTGACAATGTCGAGCGTAAAGCCCACCCCGGGTTTAAAAGAACTACTCAGTAGCGCGCAGCTTCCGGCGCTGCCGCAGAGTGCAATTCGGCTACTCGAGCTATCGCAAAATCCCGACAACGGCCCCACCGAGTTCGCCGTGCCGATTGAGTCCGATCCGGGACTCACCGGTCAGGTGCTGAAATTCGTCAACTCATCGTATTTCGGCTTTTCGCGCGAGATTTCCAGCGTCAAGCTGGCGATCACGCTGGTCGGGATTCGCACAATCAAGAATTTTTCGCTGTGGAGCGCGGTCTTCAGCTTGATGCCCAATCCCAAGTGCGGACCGTTCGACCTCAAGGCTCTCTGGCAAGACTCGCTGCGGCGAGCCTTGTTTTCCCGCGCGTTTGGCAAGGTGCTCGGCATGAAGGAGGCCGAAGACCTCTTTGCCGGCGCCCTGTTGCAAGACATGGCCGTGCCGCTCTTGGCCAAAGAGCAGCCGGCGAAATACCTGAAGCTGCTCGAGGCTCGCCGCGACGGCGAAGCACGTTTGAGCGACTTGGAACGGGCCGAATTCGGCTGGACGCACGCCGAGGCGGCCGGTTTCATGGCCCGGCAATGGAGCTTGCCGGAGGAATTCGCACAGCTCATCGAAGCCCATACGCAGCTCGATCGGTTCATGGCCGAAGGCAGCAAAGACGTCGGCAAGATCTCGGTCGCTCTGTCGGCGCTGCTGCCGGCGGCGCACGATGAGATGTGGTACGAGCGGGAGAAGTTTATGACAGCGTTCGATACGTTGACCGGCAGCCGCGGCTCGCTCGCCGAGATCTTCGCCCAGATCGACCGGGAATTCACCGAATTTGCTCCCGTGCTGAAACTGGCAACTCCGGGCAAGCTGCTCGTCGATCATCTCCAGGCCCAACCAGTGGCCTAATTGGCCAATAGGCCGATTGCTGAATTCGCGTGCTCGGGCGAAACTAGGATCCGTCATTTGCTCACTGGCTAGTTCGCAAGGCAGGCTGGAAGCCTACCCCACGGGCATGGAATTTCTGCAACTCAATCACGTCGCGCTCCACGTCGCCGATATCGAGCGAAGTGCAGCGTTCTACCGCGACGTGCTCAAGCTAGAGCCGATTCCACGGCCGGCGTTTACCTTTCCGGGCGCGTGGTTCCGCCTCGGCGGCGATCAAGAGCTGCACTTAATTGGCGAGCGGACGCGCGAAGTCGTTTCGCACAACCGCGGCAACCATTTCGCCTTGCTCGTCGATGATTTCGACGCCTGGGAGAAGTACTTGATCGACCGCCAAGTGAATATTGCCCCGCGGCGGACGCGACCCGACGGCGCCCTGCAGCTTTACGTCATCGATCCCGACGGACACTATGTCGAGCTGTGCACGTTGCCGCCGCGTGTGGGGTAGGCTTCCAGCCTGCCCAGATTGGAACGGCCGGCAACATGCCTGCCCACGAATTGATGTCTGCCGACTTCCTGCCCTCCGCTTCGCTCGACATGCTCCGCCGCCGCGCCGAGCTGCTCAAGCAAGTGCGCCGATTCTTCGACGACCGCGGCTTCCTGGAAGTCGAAACGCCGATTCTCTCGCACGACACGGTCGTCGATTGGCATCTCGATCCGCTCGCCGTGACGCTCTTCGCCGATCCACGGCTGCCGGAACAGGGCGAAAAACTCTGGCTGCAAACGTCGCCCGAGTTTGGCATGAAGCGCTTATTAGCGGCCGGGGCGACGGCGATCTACCAAATTACACGTGCATTTCGCGGCGGCGAAACCGGCCCGCTCCACAATCCCGAATTCACGATGGTCGAGTGGTACCGAGTTGGCGACGACTACGAAGCCGGAATGCGACTCTTAGGCGAGCTGGCAAGCGCTGTTTTCGGCTGCGGCGAGCCGGAACGACTCACGTTTCGCGAAGCATTCCAGCGCTACACCCAAATTGATCCGTTCGAGCCACTGGAAAAAGACCAGCTCCCCCCTGATTTGCCACCACACTCCGATTGCGACGTAATTCTCGACTACCTGCAAACCACCCGCATCGAGCCGCACCTTGGCCGCGATCGCCCGACGATTCTTTACGACTATCCAACTACTCAATCAGCCCTCGCCCGCATCCGTCCCGGCAATCCACCGGTCGCCGAACGCTTCGAGCTTTATTACCGCGGCATCGAGCTCGCCAACGGCTATCACGAGTTGCTCGATCCCAATGCATTACTGGAACGCAACCGCGAAAACAATCACCTGCGTTCCGCCGACGGCAAATACACGCTGCCCGAAAACAGCCGACTCCTAGAGGCGATGCAGCACGGCCTCCCTTCCTGCTCCGGCTGTGCCCTCGGCTTCGACCGCCTTGTTATGGTCCTCACCGGTGCAAAAACAATTCAAGAAGTGATGGGGTTTCCCACAGACCGGGCTTGAGCGACCGTGAAAATCCGCAAACCTATTAGCTCGGGTCTGCTGCGGGAACGGCCGCAAGCGACTGAGGCGGCGCAGTCGATAAATGTCCGCCCGGCAACCGAGCAGCCAACTCCGCGTGATGTTGATACATAACGCTCAATAGTTGCTCGTCGTCAATATCCCACAGATTTCGGCCTGTTGCGATCTCGCCAAGAAATCCGAGATGAGCCATCAACTGCCCCAGTCGGATATCATCCGACATGGCACAGAGTTCTTGCAGGACGCTAATAGCCTCGCGTTGCCTTGGCGGAATCATGGCAGTAAGTCTCCGATTTTGGGGTCTTGGCCGAATGCTCGACGCAGCCGGCCGCCGATTTCAACTGGCACGAGCGTTCCGGGGCTGAACTTTGCAATCCGCGTGGCCCGCGTCAGTCCATTATAGATACAGAGCACGCCGTCAGCGCCCTCATATACAAATAGTGGCGGCATACCGGCCGCGGAGGAGCCGAACCTGGCGATTTGCCATTTGAGTTTCACGGAATCCGCGCCTTGGCGGGAATGCGGCACGCGCAACTCCCGCGGATCGACATAACGAATCTCTGCCATGTCACCACGCTATGTAGCGGCCGGATCGCACGAAACTCCCTTACCTTGACACTCACCCGCCCACTCCTAGAATCGACGGTGGAAGACGGAGGATGCGGTGCGCTAGCGGCTTATAATCAGGCTGCTGGCACTCAATTGGGTCGAGGAACGTGCCATGAAATGTCAGCAGTGCGAGAAGCCGGCGACGTTTCATATCACGGAGCTGACCGATGGGCAGCCGCAGGAGCTGCATTTGTGCGAAACGTGCGCGAAGACGTATCTAACGCAGGGCGAACCGGGTAAAGGTGCGGTTGCGCCGACGTTGGCAAATGTGTTGGCCAAGCAGCTTCAGATTGGTAAGGCCGCCGAGGAGTTGGCCAAGCTCGATCAGCGAGCGTGCCCGGTCTGCGGCATTACATTCTATGAATTCCGCAATCAAGGCCGCCTCGGCTGCCCGCACGATTACGTCTTCTTTGAGAAGGAGCTGACGCCGTTGATCGCTAACATTCACGGGGAGACGCAACACGTCGGCAAACGGCCGCGCGGCCGGCAAGGCGGCACCGACGAGCAGACCGAGTTGATTCGCCTCCGCCGCGAAATGAAGGAAGCCACGCAAAAGGAAGAGTACGAGCGGGCCGCGGAAATTCGCGACCAGATTCTGGCCCTCGAAAAGCGTTTGCCGCAGAGCGAAGCCCGGAAACAAGGCGAAGCGTCAGGGCGCGGCGAAATCCAAGGAGGGGCTGCGCACCCATGAGCATCCCCAAGTTCGAAGAACTGGCCAACCGCTGCGGCGAATGGCTCCGCGGCTCCGGGCCGCAGAGCGAGATCGTCATCTCCAGCCGCATTCGTCTCGCCCGCAACCTCGCCGCCTTTCCCTTCATCCGCCGCTGCACCGAGGGCGACCGGCAAGCAGTCGAAAAAACGTTCAAAGAAGCGATTGCCAGCGTCGAGTCGTGGAAGAATTTGATGCAGGTTGAGCTTGGCGACCTGGCGACGCTCGACCGGCAGTTGCTCGTCGAGCGGCAACTCATCAGCCGCGAGCTTTCCGAGTCGAGTGGGGCCCGCTGCGTGTTCATCGATCCGCAGGAAACATTCAGCCTGATGATCAACGAGGAAGATCATCTGCGAATGCAAGTTATGCACAGCGGTCTCGATATGGAGCAAGCCTGGGAGCAGATCAATGCGATGGACGATCAGCTCTCAGACCGAGTCAACTACGCCTTCCACGAGCGGCTGGGCTATTTGACAGCGTGCCCGACGAATGTCGGCACCGGCATGCGGGTCAGCGTCATGCTGCATCTGCCGGCCCTCGTCATCACACAACAAATTGAGAAAGTTTTTCGCAGTCTCCAGAAAATGGGCCTCGCCGTCCGCGGCTTATACGGCGAAGGCTCGCAGGCGATGGGCGATTTTTACCAAATCAGCAACCAAGTCACGCTCGGCCGCAGCGAGATCGACCTCGTCAAGCAAGTCGGCGAAGTGATTCCCGTCATCATCGATTACGAGCGGCAGGCACGGGCGTTTCTGGTCAAAGAAAGCCGCAAGGACCTGCACGACCGCGTCAGCCGGGCGTACGGAATTCTCTGCACGGCTCAGACCATATCCAGCGAAGAAACGCTGCACCTTTTATCGAGCGTCCGCATGGGCGTCTATCTCGGACTCATTCAGGATCTGGAAATTCCAACGATCAATAAGCTCTTTATTCACACTCAGCCCGCCCATCTGCAAAAGCTCCGCGGCGCCGAGTTGCCCAGCGCCGACCGCAACGTCGAGCGGGCCATGTATCTGCAATCGCACCTTCGCAAGCGTGAAGGCTCCAACGGCGGCGCGGAAAAAGATAACTGATCGGCGGTCGCTGTTCACCGCGCAATTCCGCCATTAGGCCACGACCAAGTATCGCGGCCATTATTGCGCCAAGCGGCGATACTCGGATCACGAACTGAGGTGGACCCCAAAAATTGGGCGCTAGCTTAAGGTGTAAAACCTTGGGCTGGAGGAACCATTTTAGGAGTTCAGGAGCATGAGCAAGAAGCGGATGCGGAAGCGGTATGAAGCATCGTTCAAGGCTCGGGTGGC
>DASXLL010000145.1:0-23120 GCA_036496265.1 Pirellulaceae bacterium
GAGAAGATGGTCGAGCGGCACGCGGAACTATATCGACAAATTGCAGCGGAATAGTGCTGCCTCCAGCAACACCCCGACTTGGGCGCGGACCGACAAGCGGCCGCACCCAAGCCGTGAGGTATCGCTCCGGCCAGGCGGTGCCGGAGGAGTTTGCTTAACGTCTCGTCTTTAGCCCAAGCCGTGCATTGCCGGTTTGCCAACCGCGGAGCCGGCGTGCATCGCAGCCGGAGCAGCACCGGAGCCGATCGATTCGGTAACCAGCGATGGCGGATAGGCGTACATGCCGTGCTCGCCAATGTCGAGGCCTTCGAGTTCTTCGGCTTCCGATACTCGCAGACCCATTGTCGCCTTGAGGACGTACCAGGCGACAGTGGAAACGACGAGCACATAGCCGGCGGTCGCGAGGACGCCGACCAACTGACCGACGAGTTGGCTCGTGCCACCGCCATAAAATAAACCGCTCCAGGTATTGGCTGGCGCCAGGCAGCGAGCGGCGACGCGGCTGGGTTCCGCGAACAAGCCGACGCAGATCGTGCCGAAGACACCGTTTACCAGGTGTACTGAGGTTGCGCCGACGGGATCATCCACATGCAGCTTGTCGAACATGAGAACGGCCACGACGACAAAGACGCCGGCCAACGCTCCAATAATCAGCGAAGCGCCAACGGTGACGAACGCACACGGAGCGGTAATCGCGACGAGGCCCGCGAGGCAGCCGTTAAGCGTCATGCCGAGGTCCGGCTTTCCGAGCAGCAGCCAGCAGGTGAGCGTTGCGGTGAGCGTCGCGGCGGCGGCGGCGGTGTTCGTCGTCACAGCAATTTCGGCCATGGCGCCAACATCGGCTGCCATCGTGCTACCGGGGTTGAAGCCGAACCAGCCGAACCAGAGGACGAAGCAGCCGATCGTGGCGGCCATCAGACTATGACCCGGAATCGCGTTTACTTTCCCGTCCTTGCTGTATTTTCCAATGCGCGGCCCAAGGATCATTGCACCTGTCAAAGCCGCCCAACCGCCGATCGAGTGGACCTGCGTCGAGCCCGCAAAATCGAAAAAATTCCACTTCGCCGCAAGCCAGCCGCCGCCCCAAATCCAGTGGCCCACGATTGGGTAAATGGCAATCGCCATAATGAAGCTGAACACAATGAACGTGTGATATTTGATGCGCTCCGCGACAGCGCCAGAGACAATTGTGGCGGCGGTTCCGGCGAACACGAGCTGGAAAAAGAACTTGCACCACAGCGGGACTCCGGTCCAATTGATGGCGGCGTAATCGCCTTTGTAATCAGCGCCAGTGGCAGGGCTGTTGTCAGCGCCGCCGACCATCCATAAGCCGCTCGTGCCAACAAAATCATTTCCGTTGCCGAACATCAAGCCCCAGCCGAGTAGCAAAAAACCGATCGACGTAACGGCAAATACGACGAAGTTCTTTGACAGAATGTTGACGCAGTTTTTCGCCCGGCACATGCCCGATTCGACGCAGGCGAAGCCCAGGTTCATGAAGAACACGAGCATGGCCGTGACCATGACCCAGAGTGTGTCGGCCATGATCTTGATGTCGCCGACTGTCAGCGGCGCGGGGGCCGCAGCGGCCGGTTCGTCCGGCTTGGCGTCAGCGGCTTTTTCCGTAGCGGCAGCAGCTGATTCGGTTTTGGCTTCCTGGCCACGGCTGACCCCCAGTGGCAGCAGAACAAGTAAAGCAAGTAGTAAACAAAACGCACCGATACGCGAAACAACATACCTCATGGCATTCTCCGCCTGTGGAGTGAAAGGAAACGGATTAGTCCGCGCGCAGCTTCGCCATTTCGAATTAGAAAACTCTTTGCGATCGGACAGACCGGTCGCGTCTTAAGCAAGCAGCACGCCAAACGCTGCAGCTTTTCTAAACTCGCGAAAATACCAGCGAAAAAACAGGTATTTTAAAATTGGCCCCTCATAACCTGCCTCAATCCGTGCCCATTCCTTAAGCAAACCTCGTTAGCCGCTGCACGATCGTGCGGCAGTCGCCGGCTTCTTCCGCGTTTTGCGCCGCACCGTTAGACTGAGCGCCTTCTGCTTATTTGATAATTCCCCGCCGCCTTAAAATCGCCTCAAGATCATGTCTGTCGCCGAAACCAAAACCAGCATCGATCAGCTCACCATCAACACCATCCGCACCTTGAGCATGGACGCGGTGCAGAAGGCCAACAGCGGCCACCCGGGCACGCCGATGGCCCTCGCGCCCGTGATGTATCAGATTTGGCAGCACAATCTGCGTTACGACCCGTCGCAGCCGCTGTGGCCGGGCCGGGACCGTTTTATTTTGTCCTGCGGCCATGCGTCGATGCTGCTTTATTCAACGCTGCATTTGACGGGTGTCCGCAAGGTTGCCAAGCACGAGAACAAGGTCGAGGAGGGCTTGGCGATCACGCTCGACGACATCAAGAATTTTCGCCAGCTTGAGAGCCCCTGTGCAGGGCACCCGGAATTTGGTGAGGCGGCAGGCATCGAGACAACAACCGGACCGCTTGGTCAAGGCATAGGTACTAGCGTCGGCGTCGCGTTGGCATCCAAGTGGCTCGCGGCTCATTACAACCGTCCGGGGTTCGAGCTCTTCGACAACCGCGTCTACGTTCTCTGCAGCGACGGCGATCTCATGGAGGGCATCTCCAGCGAAGCGGCTTCGACCGCCGGGCACTTGAAGCTGAACAACCTGCTCTGGATTTACGACGACAATACCATCACCATCGAGGGGCACACGGCGTTGGCGTTCAGCGAAGACGTGGCTACTCGGTTCGAGGGTTACGGCTGGAACGCCCTCCAGGTCGATGACGCCAACGATCTCGGCGCGATTCAGCGGGCAATCGACTCGGCCAAGAAGGTCACTGATAAGCCGTCGATCATCATTCTCAAGAGCATCATCGGCTATGGCGCGCCGAACAAGGCGAACACACATTCGGCTCACGGCGCCCCGCTCGGCGAAGACGAAATCAAGCTCGCCAAGCAGTTCTACGGCTGGCCCGAGAACGAAAAATTCCTCGTCCCGGACGAGGTTCGCCAGCATTTTGCCGCCGGTATCGGCAAGACCGGCAAGGCGGCCCGTGATAACTGGAGCAAAAAGTTCGCCGAATACGAACAGGCTTTTCCGAAAGAAGCGGCCGAGCTGAAATCAATGTGGGCCGGCAAGCTCGTTGATGGTTGGGACAAGGGAATTCCGACATTTCCAGCCGATGCCAAGGGTCTCGCCAGCCGCGTTTCATCGGGCAAAGTGCTCAACGGCCTCGCGAAGCACTTGCCGTATATGCTCGGCGGCTCGGCCGACCTCGCGCCATCGACGATGACGCTGCTCGACGGTGAAAAAGACCTTGAGGCTGGCAGCTACGGCGGTCGCAATCTGCACTTCGGCATTCGCGAGCACGGCATGGCCGCGATCTGCAACGGCTTGTCGCTTTGCGGCCTCAGGCCCTATGGCGCGACGTTCTTCGTATTCACCGACTACATGCGGCCCGCAATGCGTCTCGCAGCGATCATGCATCGGCCCGTGATTTATGTGCTCACGCACGACTCGATCGGCCTCGGCGAAGATGGCCCGACGCATCAGCCGGTTGAACATCTTGCCGCTTGCCGCGCCATTCCCAATCTCGACGTTGTCCGCCCCGGCGACGCCAACGAAGTCGCCGAATGCTACCGCACCGTCATGCAACGGCTAACATGCCCCGCCGCGATGGTATTGTCTCGCCAAAATCTGCCGACGCTCGACCGGACGAAGTTCGCCGCCGCATCAGGCTGTGCAAAAGGCGGCTATGTCCTCGCCGATGCCCCGAATGGCAATCCGACGGCAATTATTATCGCCACTGGCAGCGAACTAGACATCGCCATGAAGGCCTGGGAAAAACTGACCGCCGAAGGCGTCCAGATCCGCCTCGTCAGCATGCCCTGCGTCGAATGGTTCGACGAACAAGACGCGGCTTACCGCGCCAGCGTCCTGCCTCGCGACGTAAAAGCCCGCGTCGTCGTCGAAGCCGGCATCCGCCAATGCTGGGATCGCTTCCTCGGCGAAGACGGCCGCTTCGTCGGCATGCACAGCTTCGGCGCCAGCGCTCCCTATACCACCCTCTACAAGCACTTCGGCATCACCCCCGAACACGTCGCCGCCGAAGTCAAAGCCGCGATCAGTTTCAAATAGCCACACCGTTGACATCGGCACGTCCCCCAAAGTAGTCCAGCCAGGCCCTTGGCTGGACAGAAGTGCGAGCGACGCTTTTTTCTGGCCGACATAAATCGCCAAACAGTGATTTTCGCCGCGCCATTGTCTCGTGATCAGGGTCCCCCCTGGTCACGCACTACTCCGAGGCTCCCGCCTCGTTACTGCGTTGTACGCGAGACTATCGACCGAGCCACCAGCCGACTTTGCAGCCGCAACGCGGCGACCATCCGTCAGCCTAGGGCGCAGCCCTAGGTACGCAATCCCGCAACAAAACTGAAGCCCTGAAGGGGCGGCATCACTGTCCCCGATAAACCCTGACGCACCGATCACCATCGGCCCGAAGGTGAATCTTCTGATAGTCAATTCTGGGAGCCGTCCGCAGCCGTTCGATGAATCCAAGGGACGGTTTCTTATGCGCTTTTCGCATCAGGAGCATCAAGCCACCGACGCCCGTGCGAACCTTGTTTAGATATCCCTGCATCCGAGGCAACGAATACAGGCCAACCGCATGTTGCGCCGTCACGCTGCCCGTTTATCAACGATACGTCGCCCACGAACATCGAACATTTGTCGATCTTCTCGAAGATTGTGTCGGCGATGTCGGGGCTACCGGGAACACCCTGAGTGTCCCGATCCAGCGCAGGGTCGACGCCAAGGGAACCCTCGGCCCGAAGTTCCTTGATCGCCTTTTCCAGGCAGTCGCCGATGAATCCCCGATTCGTGGAATTGGGGAGGTCTGATTGCCAAGAATAGAAAATCGTCTGCATGTCGCTCTCCGTCCATAACAGAGCGTGAATCGCCAACTTTTAGGCTATCGGATCGCTCCGAAAAGACAACGTCCGCAGGACAATCCTAGAGACATTGTTTTTCGGCGCTCGGTTCACCTCGCGCCAATCGGGACAAATCAACGCAAATCCGTGTTCATCCGTGGCCATTAACCTCCGCCCCGACCGATATATGTACATTGGTATACTATTTGCACAAGCCTAGCTCCATCCATCCCGACTGCCACTTTGAACAGCGCGCCCGCGCCTTCCATCGAGGTTCGCTTTGCGCGCGTGCGCAATTGACTCGCACCAAACGCCCTACTTCAACCACTAATACGACAATGAATATTAGCGCCCGGCGACAATTATTAGTCGCCACAACCGCTTACCAACCACCAACTTCCCACAATTCGGTTCCTCGCTCCGACGAAAAACTTTTTCAAAATATTAGCGCCGACCAAAACCAAATCCCAGATCCAGAATCCCAAACCGATGATTGTCGTCGCGCCGCTCAACTTGAGCGCAACCCCCCCCTTCAAGCCAATTCCCTAACTCAACAAGCCGCAGCACCTTACAACCACAACCAACCCGCGTCGTAATGAAAAAACTTCAAACTTTAGCGCATGCCGATCCTTGGAACTTGGACTTTGGAGCCGAAACCTCAGCTCACAAATTCCGGTTCCACCAGCTTCGGAATGACGCCGGCGGCGTGGCCACGGGAGAGGAGTTGTTTTACGGCTTCGCGGCCGCGATCTCCGAAGTCGAGCGTCCAGTCGTTGACGTACATGCCGACGAATGTGTCGGCTTTGCCGTGGTCGAGGCCGCGGCCGAATTGCAGAGCGTGATCGAGGGCGGGTTGGCGGTGATTTAAGCCGTATTCGATGCTTTGCTTGAGGAGGCGATTCACTTCGACGATGGCGTCACGGCCGAGGTCTTTACGAATGCCGTTGGCCCCGAGGGGCAGTGGCAGACCGGTTTCCTGCATCCACCATTTGCCGAGATCGACAATGAGATGCAGGTTTTGATCGCCGTAGGTCAGTTGGCCTTCGTGGATGATCAGTCCCGCATCGATCGACTGGCCGTCGTGCTGGCCCGCCACGACGACATCGAGGATCTGATCGAAGGGCACGACGACATGCTGGAAATCGCTTCCCAGGCACATCCGCAGCGTCAAGAAGGCCGTCGTTAGCGTGCCGGGGACGGCGATCGTTTTGCCGCGGAGCGATTCAATTGACGCGGGCTGACGGGCGACGACCATGGGCCCGTAATTGTCTCCCATGCTGGCGCCGCAGGTGCAGAGGATGTATTTGTCGGCGAGATACGCATAGGCGTGCAAGCTAAGCGCAGTCAGTTCCAATTCGCCAGCAAACGCCCGCCGATTCAGCGTCTCGATATCGACCAATTCGTGCTCAAAACGGTAGGGTCCGCAGTCGATTTTGTCCTTGGCCAGGGCATAGAACATGAACGCATCGTCCGGATCGGGACTGTGGCCGACGCGAATGAGCTTTTTTTCGGTAGCAACCGCCATTGTCTTCCGCTCTACAATAAATAAATGACCAGCGAAGGCCCCATCATCGACGAGAGTGTGAATTTGGACAACCGCCTCGCCGAACAATAAACCGCTGGCAACTGCGAATACTTAACCATGATTGGCCCTCAAGAGGACGATTGTCAGCGAGATACGATCGTGCTGGCCCACGGCTTGGGCGGCCGGCCGCTCTTAATGCGGCCGATGGCTCGCTGGTTGGAGCAGCATTTCAAGCGCGTCATCAACTGGGGATATCCCAGCCTTTGGTCGCCGATTGAATCGCACGGCAAGGAGTTTGCTGGTCTGCTGCGGCAGCTCGATGATGACGAGGCGTATGGCCGCATTCATCTCGTTGGCCACAGCATGGGCGGCATCATTGCTCGCCTGGCGCTGGCCGAATATTTGCCTCGGCGGCTTGGCCGGTTTGTCATGATCGCTCCACCCAACCGCGGTTCACGCGTCGCGCGGCGGCTGGCGCCCCATCTGGGCCGCTTTATCCCGCCGATCACGCAACTGACCGATGACACGGCCGGCTTTGTTTGCACATTGCCACAGCCGACCGCCCCAGAACTCGGCATCATCGCCGCCGAGCTTGATTTCATGGTTCCGGAGGACAATACGCGGCTGGGCTGTGAGTGCGACCATATCGTACTGCCTGGGCTCCATTCGACGCTGCTGTGGCGGCAGGAAACAGCCGAGCAGGTGCGGCACTTTCTGGAGACGGGCAAGTTTTATCGTGTCACCAGTTCGACTTGATCCGTTCACTCAGCTCTTTGGCCCGCTGCGGTTGCTGCTGGGCCTGGTCCTTTTCCTCGCGGGGATCAGCAATCACGTTGTAAAGCTCCTTCGCCTTGCCATCCGCCGATTCAACAAGCTTCCAGTCACCACTAATACAATAACGAAATTCGAGGCCGGGCAACGGATCGTCAATGTTCGCGACGTCGTGAGCGTAGACTTCACCGAAGACCGCATCGTGACCCGGAGTTTTGCCGGCAATGACATCCAGCAAATTGACGCCCCGCATTTCCTTCGTCCGCGATAGGCCGCAGGCGGCGAGAATCGTCGGCGCAATGTCAATCGTGCTGACGAGCGTTTTCTCGTCCCGCCGCGGTTGCAGCTTGCCGGGCCAGCGGAGCATGATCGGAGTGCGGATGCCGCCCTCGTAGGGTGAACGTTTGCTGCGCGGCGCGAAGGGATTGGCATTTGGCGTTTGAATCCAGCCGTTGTCGGTCACGTAGACCACCAGCGTGTTGTCGGCGAGGCCTTGCTTGTCCAAATAACTGAGCAGTTCGCCGCACGTCTCGTCCCACCATTCACAATTGGCCCAGTACTTCGCAATGAACAGCGAGTCGGTTTTGTCCTTGTATTTGTCCAGCAGCCGTTGCGGTGGATTATGCGGCTGATGCGGCAACATCGGCGCGTACCACAGAAAGAACGGTTTGCCTTTGTTGCTTTCGAGGAAGTCGTAGATCGGCTGCAGGCCCTGTCGGCCGATCTTTAAACCTTCGTCACCGTGGCGGCCGCCTTTATCGGGGTCGCCGTGCGACATGCCGGCCGTGAAGCCGCCTTCGGCAAAGTTGCCTTCCCACCATTTGCCCGATTGGAAGCTGACGTAACCATGATCGGCCAGCAGCTTCGGCAGCGTCGGCGTACGGTGGACGTGCCGCAGCATTTCCCGGCGATCGGTGCCCCGCGGCGGATCGTTGCCGGTCACCAAGTGCTGATGCGGGTACAGTCCCGTGATAATTGACATCAAACTCGATCGGCAGAGGCTCGTGGGCGTGTAGCCGCGCGTGAAAACGACGCTTTGCTTGGCCAAACCATCGATATTTGGCGTCTGAATCTGCGGGTGGCCCATGAAGCCGTAGTCGGTCCAGGCCTGGTCGTCTGACAGCACGATGACGACGTTGGGAGGAGCCGCAGCGGCGGAAAATGCCATCACAGCGGCGATAGCAACTGCGCAAATGAGCGAAACGGAGCGGTGGGCTTTCATGGGATAGCTAGCGGGAGAGGAAGTGACCTTGTCGAGGCGGGAAACGAACTGTAATTCTGGCCCGCTTGTCATTGCGCCGTCCAGGCCCGGCATGACGGCAATTGAAATTTGCTCATGTTCGCTCATCGTGACGCACAACGGCGATTCACCATGGCCCGCGCCTCGCGCGTTGGCTACTGCCTCGCGCTATTCTTGGCGCTCGTTGCCTCCGGCTGCGCTCAACAGCGCTATATCACCCGCCGCGAGCAGCCGAATCGATTTCTACCCGGCCCGCTGGCCGCGCCCCTGGCCTCGCTTACCCATTCGCAGCCGAAGCCGACGCCGCGGACGCTGCAACTTTTGCGGCGATACGACCTCGTCGAATTGCAGACGAAATCGCCTGAGATTGCGCTGACACGGCTGCAGCAGGAAATCGAGGCCGATCCCAATCCCGACAAAGTCTGCTCGTACGCAGAGCTGGCTTATCTCGACGGCCAGCGGCTCCAGGCGAACAACAAACCGAAGGACGCGCTCGACGCCTACGCGACATCGGTTGCCCACGCTTATTGGTTCCTGCTCGACCCGCGGCTCGACCGCTTTCGCAATCCGTACGACCCGGAGTTCCGCCGCGCCTGCGACCTGTACAACGATTCGCTCGCCGCGGCGATGCGGCTGGTGGTCAAGCAGAACCGCCTCAAGCCGGGTGAAACGCAAATCATTCAAACGGGCAAGAAGCAGTTTCAGGTGCAGGTCGTTCTTCGCGGGCCCTGGCATGCCGATGATATCGAGCGACTCGAATTCGTCAGCGATTACAAAATTGAAGCCGGGCTTTCGAATCAGTACCACACCTACGGCCTGGGCGTGCCGCTGATCGCCGTCCGCGCCAATCACAAAGAAGAATCGCCGGCCGAGCGATATTATCCGCCAGGTCTGTGCTTTCCGGTCACGGCTTTTCTCCGCGTCGAGGAACAAACACGTGAGCAAGTTGCCGCCAGCGTCTATCGCTGCACACTGGAGTTGTACGACCCGCTGTTCAGCAGCGACATCGCCGTCTGCAACCGCCTGGTGCCGCTTGAGACGGATCTGACCGTTCCGCTCGCCTTTTTCCTCGACAACCCTGCATTCAAGGAAAAAGATCTCGCGACGGTCGGGCTCCTCAATCCCAATAAGGCCCAGGGCATCAAAGGACTCTACATGGTAGAGCCCTACGATCCGAATCGCATTCCGGTCGTGATGGTCCACGGACTTTGGTCCAGCCCGACGACTTGGATGGAGATGTTCAACGACTTGCGGGCGTTTCCGGAAATTCGCAATCGCTTTCAGTTCTGGTTCTTCTTGTATCCAACTGGCCAGCCGTTCTGGGCGAGCGCGGCGCAGCTTCGCGACACGCTGGCCGAAGTGCGCGGCACGCTCGACCCCGGCGTAAGGAATCCGAACCTCGA
The DNA here is from genome assembly GCA_036496265.1 of Pirellulaceae bacterium. Lineage (GTDB taxonomy): Bacteria > Planctomycetota > Planctomycetia > Pirellulales > Pirellulaceae > CAYLLN01. The sequence goes on from DASXLL010000145.1 coordinate 9,893, forward strand.
TCAGCTCGTCCTCGTTGGCCACAGCATGGGCGGCCTTGTCTCGATGCTGCAAACGCTGGAGAGTGGCGACGACTTTTGGCGTCTCTTATCGGATAAACCGCTGGAGGACCTGCGGGCGACGCCCGAGGAGAAGACTCGACTTGCCAAATCGTACTACTTCCATCCGAGCGCGTCGGTCAAGCAGGTTGTGACGCTTGGCACTCCGCACCGCGGCAGCGAGTTCGCCAGCGATGCCGCTCGTGAGATCAGCCGACGGATCATTAAGCTGCCCGAAATGATGCTGGAGCTGGGCACGAAGTTGGCTTTGACGAATCCAGGCTTTTTCAGCAACAAGGATCTGTTGACCACAACGACCAGCATCGATTCGCTGGCACCCGACTGTCCGATTTTCCCTGTGATGCTGCGCGCCTCACGGGCGCCGTGGACGCGTTACCACAACATCATGGGCATCGTGCCCAAACGAACCTTCCTTGGTCGCGTTTCGGAGGACGGCGACGGCATCGTTTCGGCCAAAAGCGCGAAGTTGGACGACGCGGCGTCGGAAATTTCCGTTCCCGCCGACCATCTCGAAGTCCACCGTCATCCGCTCTCAATTCTCGAAGTGCGGCGGATTTTGCTCGAGCACATCAACAGTCTTAGCGGCGCGATTCAATTTGCAGCCGCTGTGCCATGAGATGTCCTACTCGACCTTGTCGCCCGGTTTCAATTCGCGGATGCGAATGTTCTTCCAACGAACATGATAGGGCCCGGCATTGGCCGGAATGCTGTGAACCTGCAGGCCGATGAAGCCGCTGGCGTCGAGACTATCGTGAAAATCAGCGCAGGCGATACCGTTGACCCACGAGCGAATGCGATCGCCTTGCGCGACAATGCGGTAGTGATTCCATTCCTCGTTTTTATACGCCTTCGCGGCTTCGGGCTTGTTGGTAAAGTCGTCGAGCCATTTCGTCCGCCGCGCTTCGTCCCAAAAATTGCCGGCGACGCCTTCCTCTTGCTTCGTGATCTCGCACTGATAGCCATACACGTCTCCCTTTGGTCGAACCTTGCCCTTTTTCGACTCCAGCGGAGTGTCTTGCTCGTAGGTATGGCTGCGAATCTGCACGCCGGAGTTCAGTGGCTTATCGCAGAGTACGTCGAACTGCAACTCAAAATCACCGAACGGCCCTTTGCAGAGGAATGTGTTCGGGGTGCCTTTAACCGTCGTGCCGACAATGCAGCCATCTTCGACTTTGTATTCGGCCTTGCCGCCTTTCATATCCCAGCCGTCGAGCGATTTGCCGTCGAAGAGCGAGACCCAATTGTCGGCCGCCAACGCAGGAAGAGAATAAACAACAAAAATTGCAGCAAGGAGAAAACGACTGGTGTGCATAAGTTGTCGCTAATTCTGAAAAAGTGAGTATTTGCCCGGCAGTTAGCATAGCGGGTTAAATTGTCACGCTCAATTCGTCCGAATTGCCAGTTGATTGCCGTGGGTTGACGGATTGGCGATCGACGGCCAAAGTTGCGTTTTCCAACGTGCCGGACGGATTGAACTCATGCTCACAGCCGAACCAAAAATCGCCAGTGCCAGCCGGTATACGCCGGCGATGCTCGCCGAGCTAATCGGCGTGCCGGTCAGCCGCGTGCGGTCTTGGCAGCGGCGAGGTTGGATTGTCCCCGTTGTGCAACAACACCGGCTTGCGCTGTTTGATTTCGAAGGCTTAACCGCCGCTCGTCAGTTGGCCGCTTTAACTCGACTCGGCGCAAGCTCACAGCTAATCTCCAAAAAGCTAAAGGAAATCCAGCAGCAATTTCCGGATGTCCAACGGCCGCTTTCGGAGCTAACGCTGATTCTGGACGGCCGCACGCTGCTCGTGCGTCGTACCGGCAGCTTGATCGAGCTTGGTGGTCAACTGCGGATCGACTTCGATGCTTTCAGCGAAAGTGAAAACGACGAGGCGCCTGCGACACTGTTTTCAGCTGCGGTGTTTCTTTCACGGCAATCGACGCCGAGTGAACAGGCATCCGTCGCGAATCTTGCCACGTGGGCCGCCGATTTGGATGAAACCGGCGATTTGCGCTCCGCGGCCGAGATGTATCGCGCGGCCTTGGCGGCGGGTGGCCCGAACGCCGAAGTCTGTTTCCATCTGGCCGAATTGCTTTACCGACTCGGCGATCTGTCGGCCGCCCGAGAACGATATTTTCAGGCCCTGGAAATCGACGAGAATTACGTCGAAGCCCGCGCCAATCTGGGTTGCGTGCTACTCGATCTGGGCGAGGATGAGTTGGCGATCAGCGCGTTTCATGGCGCACTGGCGTCGCTTGAAACCTATGCCGATGTGCATTACCACCTCGCCAAAACGCTCGACCAGCTCGATCGCCACTCGGATGCAGATCAGCATTGGCAGCGTTTCGCCGAGCTGGCACCCGAAAGCCCCTGGGCCGACGAAGCAGCCGAGCGTCTCAGCCGGTAAAGCTCATGCATTCGCGCAAACTCCCGCCATTTGTGGGGTTCGGCGGTAGACGCGGCTTGACTAAGTAACCAGTCGGCATAGGGAATCTATGTAGGCCCGCGGGCGACTGCCTCGCTCGTGGAAGACCTTGCAGCCTGGCGCGGATATGACGACTCTGATCGACATCCTGTTTTTGCTGATTGCCGCGACGGGTGGCTCGTCCGCGATGGGCTTGATTTGGCTGCTGCGAACACCTACGAAGGTCGATCCGGCCGAGTCGGAGGAAGCTCGGTTTGCCCGCGAGAGCCTCGCACGTCTGCAGGATTTAGCTCGACGGGTCGCGGCGGAAGTCGATCACCATGCCGAATGCGTGGAGGAGATCACGGCCCAACTCGCAAACGATGACAACGACGAAGAGGCAGTGATTGCGGCTGTGAGCCAGCTTGTCGATGCCAATCGCCGGATGCAGCGGCAGCTCGACACAGCGGAGCAACGGCTCGAGGCTCAGGCGGCTCAAATCGAGTCACATGCAGTCGAGGCCCGCACCGATGCGCTCACGAAAGTCGCCAACCGCCGAGCGTTTGACGATGAGCTGACTCGTTGCATCGCTGAATTCCGCGAGAATGCAACGCCGGTGACGCTCATTCTGCTCGACGTCGATCATTTCAAGCGATTCAACGATTCCTACGGACACCAGACGGGGGACGACGCCTTGCGGACTGTCGCCAGAACGCTGCGGCAAGTTGTCGATGGCGCCGGCCAGGTCGCTCGCTACGGCGGTGAGGAATTCGGCGTCATTTTGGCCGGTAGCGAAGCAGCGGAAGCCAGTCAACTTTGCGAGAAAATTCGCCAAGCGATCGAGGCGACACCGGTGAGGGCCGCCAACCGCGAGCTGCGCATTACGGCGAGCGCCGGCGTCGCACAGATCATAACAAACGAATGCGACAAGGATTTGATCGCCCGCGCGGACCAGGGGTTGTATGCGTCGAAGAAGGCGGGTCGCAATTGTGCCCACGTTCACGATGGCCGGATCAGTCGCTTGATCCGCTTTCAGGAGGCGGTCGCAGCCGCGCTGCAGCCGACGGCGAATCGAGGCGTGGGCGACGAATGGATGTATTCGACGGAGCCGGCCAATGACGCCGTTTTTCGCGAGCCACTGGCAAATGTCAGCAGTCGTCCCGCGTTTTTCGACGAGCTGATCCGGCGGCTCTCGCAATGCAAAACGAGCGGCACGCCGCTGACATTGATCCTCATGCAAGTCGATGATTACGACCGCATCTTCAATGAGCGCGGTTCGTCGGCTGTGGCCGTCGTGCTGCGAATCATGTCGCAGTTCATTACCGCGTCGCTCCGCGATATGGACAGCGTGTCGCGCTTGAGCGATGACACGTTCGCAGTGCTGCTGCCGGGCGCGGTGCTCGACGATGGACTGACGATCGCTCAGCGAATGCGGCAGGCGGTCGAACGTTGTCGCCTGCCTCGCAAGGCCGGAGTCGCATTTTTCACACTCAGCGCCGGCGTTGTGCAAGCCATCGAAGGGGACGATCTGCGGCAAATTCTGGAGCGGGCCCGGGCGCTCCTCAATGAAGCCGCCAATCAGGGCCGCAATTGCGTTGTCGGCGAGGATGCGGCGGCTGTTCAAACCGCGACCGCTGCTGCCCCGACGGCCTGATGCGCTAGTTGCCTGCCGATCGAAGCGTGCGACAATGGCAGTTGCCCTCGGGCAGGCTGCCGTATGTCGATTCAATCATCCGTTTCATTTTCGCGGCGCGATTTTCTTCGTGTTTCAACCGCCGGCGTCGTGCTTGCAGCAGCCAGCGATGCGCTCGCGGAAGCCGATCCCAAGTGTCCGCGTTGCGGTGGCATTGGCCGAATTCCGCTGCTGACTGGAAAACCGTTCGTGTGGCTTAAGGGCACCACGCTGCCAAAGCTGGAGAGCTTCGTTGACGAGGATTTTTGCCCGATTTGCCAAGCTGGTGGCGACAAAAGTGATTTGGTCGCGGATTTCAAAGCCAAAATCGACGGTGCAGTTGAGGCTAATAAGACGTGGGAAGAGCGCACGGGTTGGAAGCTTGTGTGTGTGGTAACGCGGCATGCGGCGATTCATACGCAGCTCAAAACGACGGAGGCGCGGGCTGTTGGGACGGCGATTGAAACGCTGATGGACCATTTGAAGCGGATCAGCGGTTCACTGGCGCTGGCAACAACGAGGCCGGATCAATTTGGGTTGATGTTGCTGTGGGAAAAATCGTCGTGGGAAGCGTTTCGCAAGGTCATGGAGTCGATGTATTCGCTCAATCAGCTTGGCCCCAGTTGGACGAGCGCCCGCGAATTCAACGCGTTTGATCACGTCGATGTGCCGCACACATACGAGACACCGCATACGATCAAATCGCGGCCGCCGTCGTGTGGGGCGGTGTTTATCACGGCGCGGCGGCAACTTCAGCTTGCGGCACGCTGGCGGGCGCCGTTTTGGTTGGCGGAAGGCTTCGCGGCGTATGGCGACAATGTCGTGCACAAGATAAATCGCTGGTTCACCGTTTATCAGCCGCGGCAAATGCTGGTTGGCGATTGGATGGTTGAGGCTCGCAAGCTGGTTGCCGAGAGAAATCAACGGCCTTGGAAAGCAATGTTCAAACGCGAGCTGATCGATTGGGAAGTGGCGGATCACATTCAGACGATGTCGACGGCGGCGTTCCTGTTCGAGTCGGAGCCGGCGAAGTTTGTGGGTTATCTCAAACGACTGCGAAATGGTGAACAGGAACTGGCGGCGCTGGAAGAAGCGTATGGTTTGCCGCTGGATGAAATTGAGCAGCGTTGGGCTCGGTGGATCGCGATCAAACGGTGATTATTCTGCTGTTGATTATTCGGCTCCAGCGACGAACGGCTTCAATTTCTTCGCCATGGCTGCTGGGACGGCGATTGACTTGGGTGGCTTGCCTTCGCGAATCCGGCAGCAGACCGCGGTGATTTCGCCTGTCGCCAATTGTTCGCCGCCGCGAGAGAAGCGATGGCGGTAGGTCACGCTGCTCTTGCCGAGGCGGGCGATGCGGACTTCGATCTCCAGCAGCTCTTCGAACCGCGCGGCGGATTGAAAGTCGCACTTGGCGTTGACGCGAGGCCAACTGATTTTGCCGGTCGCGTCGTGCATCACAACGCTGAGGCCAACGCTGCGGAGCAACTCGTGCTCGGCCTGCTCCATCATTCTGAAGAAGGCCGCAAAATGCATGATGCCGGCGGCGTCGGTGTCGCTGAATTCGACGCGTCGGTTGGTGACGAACTTTGCCGCCATCGCAGCGATTACTCGCCGACGTAAGGCAGCAGCGCCATAAAGCGGGCGCGCTTGATGGCGAGGGCGACGGCGTGCTGGCTGACGGCCATGCAGCCGCTCTTGCGCCGGCTGACGATCTTGCCGTGGCGGTTGATCAACTTTTTGAGGAGCTCGATGTCCTTGTAATCGACGAACAACGGGCGCGGGCGGACGCCATCGACCCAAATGGGATCTTTTTTCTTGATCTTGAGCTTGGGCTTGGGCCGCTTGCGGGGCTTGGCGTTCTTCGGGTTGAAGCGGGGAGTAAAGGCCATGGCTGACGGTCACTTACGACTATAAATCTCGACTAAATTGGAATCCGTGATTCTAGGGGATTTGAGGTCTGACACAAGGCGTGCGGCGGAAGGGCAAAGTCAAAAGTCCAAAGTTCAAGGTCCAAGGTTCAAGGTTCAAAGTTCAAAGTTCAAGGTCCAAGGTTCAAAGTCGAAGATCTAAAGTCCAAGGTCAAAGGTCAAAGTTGTGAATGCGGCGCTAAAGTTGGAAGTTTTTTCATTACGGAGGGCTTAAGCGGTGGACGGAAGTGGTTGTGGGTTTTGGAGTTGGGATTTGGGATGTGAATGGCGGTGCGCTCAAGTTGAGCCGGGGAGCGAGTTTCGAGTTCAAAATTGTGGGGCTCGGGGTTCGGGGTTCGGGGTTCGGGGTTCGGGATTCGGGGCTCGGGATTCGGGGTTCGGGATTCGGGATTCGGGGTTCGGGGCTTGGGGGCGGAGGGTGGCGGCTAATATTTACATATTTCTTTTGTGGCTGGTTAGCGTAAGTCGTTGGTGGACTGAGTGTTTCGGGATTAATAGGGACTAATACTCGTTTTGGTATTAGCGTGGGGAAGGATGGGATCGAAATGTTGAGATCGGGCAGTATGAGCGCAGGGTCGCCCCTCTAGGTAGATTGCAATTCGGGCGAAAAACCGGACCAAATTCTTGGTGGTTTTTGGAAATTGCGGGAAAGCGCAATCCCAGAAATGACTCGCGTCCCATTTTCTAGCCGAACAGTGGTAATCGGGCCACGGCTCGATTGAGCGCGTGATAGATCAACCCCTTCGGAGCACGTCGAGCAATTCGCGGCATCGCCAGAGACTAACGAATGCCCGGCGGCGAGTCAATTATTGACTCGCGTCCCCTTTTCCTCCCCGTAACGAATGCCTGCCGGCGAGTCAATTATTGACTCGCGTCCCCTTTTCCTCCCCGTGATAGATCAACCCCTTCCGAGCACGTCGAGCAATTCGCGGCATCGCCAGAGACTAACGAATGCCCGCCGGCGAGTCAATTATTGACTCGCGTCCCCTTTTCCTCTCCTTTCCTCTCCCCGCGTCCCCTTTTCCTCCCAGGGCGCTGCTCAAGTCAATAATCAAGCCTGACCCCTTTTCCGGTCCTTTTCCGGTCCGTGGAGGATAGGGTACTTCATTCGAGGGCGGTACTTCAGCTAGGTTGTAGTCCCAAGGTGGGGGCCATTTTGTTACTAAGGCTTTGATTCCGGCGGTTCGGGGCACCAGGACGCAAATGCCCTTGGATTGTACGATGAAGTTGCCCTCGGGTGTTTCATCGTTGGTAGTGTATCGATCAGCGCGCGTCAATCTCTCTGCGAATGTCGTCCCCCAGCACATAAATGCGTCGGCAGGCAGGCGGTATAGATTTCGCGCCGGCGTCGTTGGCCGCTGACCGTCGTTTGTGGTCCAGACTAGCTTGCCGTCACGTTGCCTAATCTCGATGCGTGGTCGCGATTCCAATACTGCGAGCTTTTGCAATATACTTGACGCAACGAAAATAGGCTCGTGTCGGCGATTTACCAGCGAGATCTCATAATACGATTCCCCGCCTTGTGGTCGCGAGTTTTCGCCTCCTATGGACAAATTGTGCACGACGGCATGACCGGTTGTCAGTGCGCTCCTGAGCACGGATTCGCCGTGAATCTCATTCAGGCTGATGGGCCGTGATGCTCCACACATTCGGCCACGCAATCTAATTATATAATCGGCGACTCCAGTTATATCCGATAGGTTGAGTGCTCCGCGACCTCTTCCCACGATTTCCTCAAGTACAACCAATTGCGCGTAAATTCGTTCCGATTTTGTTTCCTTTGGTATGGCGATTTTAAATACGCGACCGGCTGTGCGATTCTCTTCCAGGATCACGCTTTCTTCACGGCCATTTCCGTCGAACTCAGAGCCGTTTCCCGATGGGGCTTCCAGTTTTATGATTCTGAGGTCGTCGTCATAAATCGCCAGGTGGCAGACCTGCGGTCCGCGGGACTCCAAGAATGGGTTGTAGATTGCACCAACGCCGCTTGATGCTCGAATGGCCCACGCAAACGTGTAATTTGTTTCTGAGTGACCTTCTTCTTTCGCGAGCAATTCCAAGGATGGCTCGCTAACAAATGTGCCGTCCTTAATTTGTCCGTATCCTTTGGCAGGCTCGACGAAACCTGGGGGCGGCGTGTTGAGGGTACATAGGACAATGATGCAGTAACTGATCATAGGTCATTCTGCCGGTGTCGTTAGTCACCTACAACCCACCGGACGTCATTTGGAGTCCTTCCAACCCATGTTGGCGGATCGGTTGTATCCTGGCTTTGCGGGTTCTTCGAGTATCCAGCAAAATCCACTTGCCAGTTGTTCACGCCTACCAGGTGAGCTTGGCCAAAAGCGTACCAGTGCACGACCCGTATTGGAACACGAATTGATTGTGTGACGCGATTGGATTTCCACATTAAATACATCGAGAAATAGTCGCTAAAGAAAACAACATGGAATGGGTAGTCTGGTTGCTGTGGATCTGTTCCAGATCCAGGTGTTAGTCCAACCTCTGGGGAGTCCGCTGTCTCGCTGGGATTTGGGTCGTAGATTACATTTGCGTCGTCTAATAAATGTTCACCCCAGCCGCGTCGTTCCTGGCTGTTGTCCAAAGTGCGGACGATTTCCGTGCTGTCCACGACCTGCGTCCAGTCGAAGTTATTTCTACTTTCTATAGGTACGTCTAGACTTAAGCCGTTGCGGTTGAATACGATTCCTTCCGGCGGTGGATTTCCGACTATTGTGCCCAGGCCTAAACATTTACCGCCCCCACACGGGTAAATATCAACGCCACCTGGTACCGTGTTTGCAGTAAGTCCAACATTCTTTGGCCGTTTGATATTAAAGGTGGCCGGTATGCCGCCTCCGGCGGCTCCGCCGACCTTTCCAGATACTGAGACCTCCTTCTCACCTTCGTCTAGCCAGTAGAAGCTGATTGTGTTTCGGCTGAGATCGGCATCTGTTAGTGGCACTACGTAGCCGGCGGCAGGCGTTGAAACCCAGTTGCTTATTGCCTTGGTTGGGATATTCCACTTAACGTCGGTGACGGGCATGTCTACCCTGCCCTTCGCTGTGGCCTTCAGAATTACTTGTTCGCCCACCCACATCGTTCTAGTTACGCCGGATACTGGTAAGTAACCTGTGATCCCGCCTTCACTGTTCGCGAATCCCTGCTGTATCTCGATTGTGTCCGCGAAGACATTAATTGTTGCGAGCAGGCTCGCGAAGCCGCCGGCGAGGACTTTGATGCGGAAAAATGTTTCGCCGAAGAAGCCGGCGGCGGCGTGGAAGATGAAGGCACCGGTGGCGGGGTTGAGGTCGACGGTGCCTTGTCCGGATGGGGGTTGGGAGGCGAGTTGGGCGGTGAGGACTTGGGTGGGCGGCGGGGCGTTGTCAGGCTCGTCCGGATTGTATTCGGGGTCGCCTGGCTCGTAAGGCGGCGGCTGATATTTGCCGCAGTTGAGCGGGCCGGGCGATGGGTAGTTGAGGACGTCGGGGCAGAGGACGCCTTCGTCCCAGGGAACCGAGAGCGTGCCGCCGCTGAGGACGACGTAGGGTTGGTTGTTGGCGCCGAAGACGTCGAAAGCTTCCACGAAGGGCGCTTGTGGGTTATCGGGGAAGCAGCTTTCGGGGACGGAGTAGTTCGGTCCGGAGTTGCAGACGGAGTTTTGGGAGAGGACATCATAGTAAACCGCGTAGGTCTGGCTGTCGTTGTTAGTCACGGCAGAGGAATTGAACGTGAAGGTCAGGCCGGCGGGAGCCATTGGTTCGCCGGTTTCGGGGTCTGCCTGAGGCACCACGTCCAGTTTGCTCGTGGTAATGCTGACCGTGTATTGGGTGTTGGGATCGAGCAAGGGAAAGCTCACGCCATCCGTACCCGTGTTTTGGCCAAACTGGGCGGCACGGGTGCGAATTTCGGACATCGAAAGCCCGTCCGGCCCGGTGAGCGTGACTTGGACATAGCGTTCGTCGGATATGCAGCCGCCGGAGTCTGATGGAACGACGCAGAGGCCATTGTTCGGGCTGTTGTCCAAGTCCACATCGCCGATGCGGGACCAATTGAGATTAACGGCGACGGAGCGGTCGGTGAAGTCGAGCGTGTCGACGATCGTCACGGATTGATCGGACGAGCCACTGAGCGGAGCGCCGGTGACGCTGTCGATGTGGACGTGGAAGGCGGCGCCGCCAGCGGCGAGTTGGTCGTCGGTCAGTTCTCCGGTAGAGATGAAGAACGAGGCGCTTGTATCACCAGGTTCGATCTCGACAGTGTCCGCCTGTGACTCGTAGTTGTCGGGGCTGATCGCGGTGTCATCAACCGTGTGATAGGTGATTCTCACGGGAACATCGCTGGGGACGGTGAGCAGGAATTGGCCGTCGAAATATGAGTCTTCGGTGGCGGTGCCAGTCCCGGAGAGGGAAACCGCTGGGATGCTGTCTTGATCCAGAACGTTGGCGCCGATGTTATCGTCGAGAACGTCCGTGCCGATGTTGCCATACAGCCGGTCGTCGCCTGCGCCGCCATGCAGGGCGTCGTTGCCGGCTCCGCCGAGGAGCAGATCATCGCCGGTATCGCCGTCGATCGTGTCGTTACCCAGGCCACCGAGTTCTTTGTCATCGCCCGTACCGCCGCTGAGCGTGTCGTTGCCAGAGCCGCCGAAGAGGGTGTCGTCGCCGTCTTCGGTGTAATAGCCGACGTAAGACAAATTGCTTAGGTCCCAGCCGCCGTCGAGAGTGTCCGTGCCGCCCTGACCGTAGAGGGTGTCGTTGCCGGGACCGCCTTGGAGGAAGTCTTGATCGTCTTGAGCGGTTTCGGGAGCGGTGGCGCTGTCGTCGTCGCTTAATGAGGCGTCGAGAGGCAGGGCCGGGAGACTGTCGCCGAAGGGGTCTAACGTGGTGATAAACGAGTCGAACGCGTCAATAGAGGCGCTGTCGCCGTAGAGCGTGTCGTCGCCCGTGCCGGCGTCGAGGTAGTCGCTGCCGGGGCCGCCGATCAGTAGGTCGTTACCGGCTTCGGCATAGATGCCGTCGTTGCCAGCGCCGCCGTCGAGCAAGTCGTTGCCGGGTTGCATCCAGGGGAACGAGTCGCCAAAGCCGCCGAAGTCGCCGTCGAGGCCGTCGTTGCCGGGGCCGCCGAAGATTCGATCGTCGCCGCCGAGGCCGGTCAGGATGTCGTCGCCATCGCCGCCGTCGAGGAAATCGTCGTCGGCGCTGCCGGTGCCGCTATCATTGCCGTCGCCGCCGAAGAACCAGAGCGGGGCAGCTTGTGCGTAGTCCATTTGTACGACATCGTCGCCGCCGTGAGTGCGAATGTGGACGGAATCGACCGTGATGGCACCGTAGTCGATCGTGGTGGGGTGATTGAAGAGGTTTGCAATATCCAACGAGGTGACCGTGTAGCCGTTGGCGGCGTTGCGCGCGGTGGGATTGTAGTCGCCGGGGCCGTTGTTGAGCTTATCGAGCTCCTGATTAATGTCGAGGACCGAGAAAAAGAAATCGCCGCTAACATCGACCATCGGCGCAGAGCCACGAGGGCCGCCGAATTGCGTTTCGCTCCAGGTGTTGTAGTAGTTGATCAAAATCAAGGCATCGAGCGGAGAGCGGACGCCATCCCCATCCACGTCGAAGCGATCAGTGGCGTTCTGCCAGCCCCACCCGGATTGCCCGGTTAGGGCGGCGTCGCAGGCGACGGCGTCCATGGCTGTGATAATTCCGTCGCCGGTGATGTCGTAAGCCGGGCCGGTGGCGGGGGAGGGAATCGCCCACTGGTTTGCCCAGACGTTCCAGTGAGATTGCTGATCCTTGCCTACGTACACCGGATCGCCGAAGTCGGTGCCCTCGACGTGAAGAATGGCCTGGCCGGTTTCGGCTTCGTGGACCACGAATGAGCCGGGGGAGAGGCGGATGACGTTGTTGGCTTCGTTGGCTTCGTCGATCTCGCCGGTGTTTTCGACGCCGCCGGAATCGACTTTGGCAATGAGATAGTAGTCGGTCTGGGGGTCGGTGAACGTGGGAATGATGGGAAGGGTGTAAACGCCTTGATGCGGGTTTTCGACGCGGATGCTTTGGTTGAGGAATTGGTCAGGAGTTATGCCGTCGGCGGAGGTGTAGAGGCCGATTGAAAAGGGATGCAGATCGGCATCCTCGCCGAGAACAGCGTATTGGATGTAAAGCTTGGCGCCGTCGGAGTAGAAGGCAGTGGGGGCGATTTCGGCGGCAGTTACATTCCCGATGTTGATCGTGGCGGCGTTGCTGACGACCTGGCCCGTGCTGAAACGGTAGGTGAAATTATCGTTTTGGACGGCGGCATTATTGGGGTAGTAGTCAAAGGTGCCGTCGTCGAAGAGGTAAACGATGCCGTGGGAGGGCGGCGTAACCAGGATCGCCGTAGGTGTGGCACCAGCGGGATAGACGGCTCCCTGGAGGACGGTTGTCGCGTTGTGGATCGGCTCGCCCGCGGTCAGGTTATAGTCGTGATTGCGGGCAATGAGCGAGGTATCGAGTGGAATGACGGAGAGATAGACGTCGCCATAATCTTCGAGATAACCGTCGGAGGCGGCGTAGGTAAAAACGTCGTCGCCGGTGTAGCCGGGGTTGGGTGTATAGATGAAACCACCATTGGCGGCGATGTTGACGGTGCCGTGGAGCGGATGGCTGGCGAGGCGGGCGGTGAGCGTGTGGCCGTCGGCCACGGAATCGTTGGCAAAAAGGCTGGATTGAGCGACGTTCAAGGCGACGTTTTTGGTGACCGTGTAACTCTTGTCGGTGGCGACGGGCGGGTCATCGACGTATATCGAGGCGGTCATTGGGTCGGCGAGGTAGCCGTCGGAGGCCTGGTACGTGAAGGAGTCCCAGCCGGTGAAGCCGGTGTCGGGCGCGTAGGTGAAGTGGCCGTCGGGATCGAGGGAGAGCGTGCCATAGTGGGGCTCGATGAGGCACGAGGCGGTGAGGGTGTCGCCTTCGGCGTCGGTGTCGTTGGCGAGGACGCTGGGAAATGCGGTGAGAGTCGTGTTGATCGCTGCGGCGTAGTCGTCGGTGTTGGCAATCGGGGCCTGGCCGCCGTCGCTGGTGACGTCGATCGTGACTGTGGCGATGCTGCTGCCGTATTCGTCGCCGATGGAGTATGTAAACGAATCGGCGCCGACAAAGTTAAAGTCGGGCGTGTAGGTGAAAGTATTGCCG
>DASXLL010000146.1:0-21698 GCA_036496265.1 Pirellulaceae bacterium
TTCAGCGCGACGACGCTCGTGGGAATTGCCTTGGTCGTGGCGCCGACGGCCTGGTCGCTGGTCCGCTCGGCGACACAGCATCGGCCGGAGGAAGTGGAGTTGCCCCTGCGCGAGGCGGCATAAGAACGGGCGAGGCCCAGAGATCAGAGGTCAGAGATCCGAGGTCAGAATGAGGTTGGTCCTGGCATTGATTCAGCCGACGAAGCTCAAGGCGGTGCAGGAAGCGCTGAATCGAATCGGCGTCGAGCGAATGACCGTCTGCGACGCGCTCGGGTTCGGGCAGCAGCGCGGACTCGCGGCTGGCGCGCCGCCGAGCGGACGGCCCGCATTGCTGCGGAAAGTCGCGCTCGAGATCGCCGTCAACGAAGATTTTCTCGAAAAGACGGTCGAAACAATTACACACGTGGCTCGCACGACGGCCCACGGAGCAATCGGCGACGGGAAAATCTTTGTGCTGCCGATGGAAGAGGTCGTACGCCTCTCAGACACGATTCGCGGCCCCGAAGCCGTGTCGTAACGCAGAATGACCACTGACCAAGCACCAATGATCACCGACAGCAGTTCCAATTCCTCGCCGCCACCGGCCCTGTGCCGGTGGAGCGACGACTGCAAGCTACAGGGGCGCTCCTACCGATCCCCAGTTTTCCGCATTCTGCCGCAGCGCGACAGAATGCGGAAAACAGCGTTGTGAGTTTTTCTAGTTCGCTGTAGCTATTTAGTCATGGCTCCGCCGACGCAAGGTCGGCGGTGGCCAAGGACCGCCAAATCTTGGAACTACCGATTGACCAATGGCTACGAAATCGGCGGCTGAATCTGCCGAACAGCTTCGTAGGCGGCGACTGCAACAGTGGCGGAGAGGTTGAGGCTACGGACTTCGGGCCGCATGGGAACACGGATGGCTTGCGATGAGTGTTGCTGGAGGATTTCGGGCGGAAGTCCCGAAGACTCGCTGCCAAAAACCAGAACATCCCCTTTTTGGAAATTGATCTCGGTATAGGGACGCTTGGCAGTTTTGGTAAAGAACCAGGCGCGGTGGCCGGCGAGCGGCGGGCCGAGGCGGGCGACGAGGGCGTTCCAGTCTGGGACGGCTTCCCATTCCAAAAGCGGCCAATAATCGAGACCGGCGCGGCGAAGCTGCTTCTCGTCGATTTGAAAGCCGAGCGGCTCAATCAGCCACAGTTTTGCGCCGGTCGCGACACAAGTGCGGCCAATATTGCCCGTGTTGGGCGGGATTTCCGGCTGATAGAGCACGATGTGGAGCAGGGGTTCGTAGAGCATTTGAAAATCGTAGCGAAAACGTGGCAGCGTGGTCACTACGCGCTTGACAACAGCCGAATGCTACTGTTATATATGTGTAGTCACTTAAGGCCGCTGGCATGTTTCTCCATATCGAACGCGGATCATCGACGCCCATTTCACGGCAAATTGCCGAGCAGATCGCGGCGTTGTGTGCGGCGGGATCGCTGAAAGTCGGCGAGCAATTGCCGTCGGTGCGGCAGCTTGCGCGGGATTTGACCGTCAATCAAAACACGGTCCTGCGAGTGTATGAAAAGTTGTCGGCCGACGGTTTGCTGGATATGCGGCATGGTGAAGGGACGTTTGTTGCCGGAAATGCCTCCCGGCGGCGGTATGAAAAGCAGCGGCGGCAGTTTGTGGATGAACTAGGGCTCGTTGTGCGCCGCGGTCTGATGCTCGGAATGTCGGCGGAAGAAGTGCGCGAGGTGTGTGAGGAGGTTATTGAAGCCAATGCCAAGTCTGCCGCAGCCGTGCAGACTGCAAATGTGGGAGAGTGAGCCATGTTGGAACCGGCGATTCAGCTTCTCAACGTGCAAAAGAGCTTTGGTGTACAAACGGTCCTGAAGGGCGTGAACTTGACGATTGAACGGGGGCAGATTTTCGCGCTGCTCGGCCGCAACGGTGCGGGAAAAACAACGGCGATTCGAATGTTGCTCGGCCTATTGCCGCGGGATGGCGGCTCGATCAGCGTGCTCGGCCGCGATCCGCAGCAAGAGCCGATCAGCGTGCGGGCAGCGGTCGGATTTTTGGCCGAAGATCAGCAAATGTTCGGCTGGATGACGATCGCCGAGATTTTGAAGTTCCTCGCGCCGTTCTATCCGACTTGGGACAGTGCGCTGGCGGAGCGTTTCATCCGCGAATTCGAGCTGCCGCCCAAGCAAAAGATCAAGCATCTTTCCAAAGGCCAAAACGTGCGGCTAGGGCTCGCTTTAGCGTTAGCGCATCGACCGGAATTGGTGATTCTCGACGATCCGGCGCTAGGCCTTGATCCAATCATGCGAAAAGAGTTCAACCGCGATTTGATCGCCCATTTGCAGAGCGAAGGAGCGACGGTTTTGTATAGCTCGCACCTTCTTTATGAAGTGGAACCGATTGCCGATGCGGTGGCGATTTTGCACCGCGGCGTGATCATCAAGCAGGCGGCGACAGAGGCGCTCAGGCGGGATGTGAAGCAGATTGTGCTCTCAGCTAAGGACTATGCGGCACATGCCGGCGAGTTCAAGGCGATCGATGTTTCTCATCAGCGCGGGGAAGTGGCGGTCACCGTCGAAAATGCGGGAGCGACGATCGAGAGATTGGCAATGGCGGAGATTCGGCATCGGGTGATCGATCTAAACCTGGACGACATTTTCGCGGCGTTTGTCATCGGCAAACCCGAAAACCCGCCGCAAGCGGCAGGTTCACACTCCGTCGCAGTTGGAGTTTGAGCGGCAAAGTGAGAGTTAGCAATGAACGCGATTGTCAAAAAATTATTGTGGAAGGAATTTCAGGAGCTGAAATGGGAGACGGCCGCGTCTGCGGCAATCGTGTTGACCCTTCCTGTTTGCCTGGCATTTCGGGATGCCAACCTGGCATTAATGACAATCATGCCGAACATTTGGCTGTACCCGATTTTGGCCGGCGTTTTCTTTGGGGCGCGGGCCGCCGCTGGTGAAAGAACAGGTCGCACTGCGTCATTCGTCGCGGCCTTGCCCGTTTCGCACAGGTTGCTCGGGATGGTTCGACTGGCGGCTACATTCCTGGCGTCGATGCTTCCGCTGGCAATGCTGTGGGTCCTGGCGATGTTCTTGAACTCGCTCGTGGACGAAAACTCGCGCATGCAGTCACCGTGGCTGAGCGGGATTTTTCTGCTGGCCCTCCTGGCAACCATTTCTTGCATATCCGTTGCGGCCCGAGCGGGGCTGGGGCAGTCCACCGAAATTCGAGCCGGTCTGATCGGATTTGCGGCGGTTTTGGGAGCGCTAATGGTAGGTGGATTATGGCTCTTTGTCGTTCTTTTGATGCTGCAATCGCACTACGACCAACCACCGCCATGGGCGGAAGCGGCAATGCTCGGCTGTAGCTTGATCGCCGGAATTCCTGCAACCATTTTCGTGGCTGCATGGTTTATCAACGGCTATTCGCGGGCGCTTGGGATACTCGACACTCCAAGCCTCAAGGGATGGACGTTTCCCGATTGGCGGCTGAGGATATTTTCCGCTCCGCTGTCGGCGTTAGTCGGCAAGGCGGTTCGCGAAATGGGTTTGATGGGGCTGGAAGTGCTGGGTGTTTCGCTGTTGCTGAGTATCGTCGCCGGAATGCTGGGAATAACAAACAGCATCGTGGCTGGTCGCGCTACCACCGTGGTGGAATTGGCGATGGGAGCACTGCCCGTCATCTTGGCAGCCGGCGGCTTTGTATTGGCGCTTCTGGTCGGCGTGGGAGCGGTGATCGGGGACGTTCAGCCGGGGGTGAATACGTTTTGGCGTTCGCGGCCCATTTCGCCGCGGGCGTGGTATTGGACGAATTATGGAGTGGGCCTGGTGACGATGGTCCTGGCGGTGGAGATACCTGCGCTGCTTGTGGGTTTAACCGGGGGACAGGTCGGAGGCAACCACGGCGTGCTGATTTGGCTGCTGATGTGGAACCTGGCGTTCACGTTTGCATTGACCGCGACATGCCTCCTGCGAAAGCCGGGCGCCGCGGCGCTTTTGGCATTTGCGGCGGTGCATATCCTGTATTCCTTAGCAGCGGCAGCCTTTGACATCGTCACGCCCGGCGAGCAGGGCGCCGCCCCGCCGGAGATTATTGCACCGGTGTTTGCGGTGGCATTTTTTGGTTCGACGGCCATCGGCTCGTGGGCGGCCGTGAATGATGTGGCGGTGACGTAAAAATCAATCCGGGCGGAAGCGGCGGTTTTGCTTGGTTTGGCTGCGGGTTTTTTTGTCGTTGAGGCGACGGAGCTTGGAGCCGCGGGTGGGTTTGGTGGGGCGACGCTTCTTGGATGGCTTGAGGACGGTGAGGATCATCTGTCGGAGCTTGTCGTAGCCGGCTTGGATGTTCTTGGGCTGGTCGCGGAATTCCTCGCTGTGGATGACGACTTCGCCGGTGGTCGTGAGGCGGCTGGAGTAGGCGATTTTGAAACGGTCTCGCACGTCGGGCGGCAGGCTCGGGCTGTTTAGGACGTCAAAGTGCAGGATGGCCTTGCTGGCAACTTTGTTGACGTTCTGACCGCCGGGGCCGCTGGAACGGGCGAAGGAGAGGCGGAGCTCGGCGTCGGGGATCGACAGGGTAGGTGTAATTTGAAGGTCCATGGCGAGGGAGTCGCGGGTCGCGGCGGGCGTCGATGCGCTGCGAGCAAAAAGTGCGAGCTGGAAGTATTCGGTATTAAGGACTCAGTACTTAGTACATGGTACTCCGGCGGATGAGGACGTATCGCGGGCGACGGCCAGTTCGTTATAGTGACCGGCTAAGTTCGTTTGCTTGTTCGTTTCCGGATTGGGAACATGAAATCTCACGCAGATGCGCAAAGGCGCAGAGAGAAACGACACGTTGTGTACTCTGCGACTTTGCGCCTTTGCGTGAGCATTTTTGCATTGCTCGTTGGTTGTCATTATTCCGCATCGGCCATTACCGAGCCAGAGCTTACGGTTGCAGCCCGAGAGTTGAAAGGAAACGCACCGACCAGTCTTTGGACGCGGAACAAGGGGGAGGCTTGGCCAATTTTTTTGGGACCGGAGCAGGATAGTAAATCGCCGGAGACGGGAATTGTTACGAACTGGGGTGATGGCGGATTGAAGTTGGTGTGGCAGGTGAAATTGGGGACGAGTTACGGCGCGCCGACGATTGCGGGTGGGCGGCTGATGCAGTTTGACCGGTTCGGCGACAAATCGCGGCTGTATTGTTTGAATGCCGAGACGGGGAAGGAAATTTGGCGGCATGAGTTTCCAACCGAATACGATGATTTATACCAGTACAACAACGGGCCGCGGTGCTCGCCGGTAATTGATGGGGATCGCGTGTATGCGTATGCGGTGGATGGCGTTCTGGCGTGTTGTCGAACGGAAGATGGCAAGCCGCTGTGGCGGAAGAATCTCAATCAAGAATTCGGCGTGGTGCAGAATTTTTTCGGCGTTGGCAGCACGCCGGTAATCGAAGGCGATTTGCTGATTGTGATGGTGGGAGGCAGCCCGCCGGAGTCGCAGAAAGTCGCGCCCGGTCAGCTCAACCGCGTGGAGCCGAACGGCACCGCGATTGTGGCGTTCGACAAGCTGACGGGCGAGGTGAAATACAAAATCGGCGATGAGCTGGCGAGCTATGCGTCGCTGAAGTTGGCGACGATTGGCCAGCGGCGGTGGTGTTTTGCGTTTTGCCGCGGCGGATTGCTGGCGTTTGAACCGGCGAGCGGCAAGATCGATTTTCATTATCCCTGGCGCGATCCGCAGGTCGAAAGCGTGAACGCCAGCATGCCCGTCGTTGTGGACGACCAGGTTTTTATCAGCGAATGCTACGGGGTGGGCAGCACGGTTTTGAAAGTGTCGCCAGAGAAATACGATGTGGTGTGGAAGGACGATGCGAAGAAGCGTGACAAGAGCATGATGACGCATTGGAATACGTGCGTGGTGATGGATGGTTATCTCTACGGCTGCTCAGGGCGTCATCCACAGACGGCGAGCCTACGATGTGTTGAATGGGCCACGGGCAAGGTGATGTGGGAACAGCTGGGAATGGCAAGGACGTCGCTCATGGCGATCGACGGTCATTTTTTGTGCCTGGGCGAGATGGGACAGCTGTGGCTCTTGAAGCTGACGCCGGAGAAGCCGGAGTTGGTCGCGGAAATCGATTATGCGGATCCGGCGATTGGCAAAAAGTTACTTGGCGAGAGTAGGCCGGTGCTGGAGTATCCGTGTTGGGCGGCGCCGGTCGTGGCGCATGGGTTGTTGTACTTGCGCGGGAAGGATCGGCTGATTTGCTTGGAGTTGATTCCCGCGGAGAAATGAGCGGTTTTGAGAACACGGGATAGCGGAACGCTAATCAGCCCTAATCAACGCTAATTAGTGAAGATTAGTGCCGATTAGTGTTCCCTTCGCCGCCTGGAATTCCTTCAATTTGATTTTTCCACGCGCTGTCGGGTAATTTCGATGGCTTTGAGGAGCCCGCGGGCTTTGTTGAGGGTTTCTTGATACTCGCTCGCCGGATCGCTGTCGGCGACAATGCCCGCGCCGGCTTGGATGTAGGCTTGACCGCCGTGGACGACGAGCGTGCGGAGCGTGATGCAGGTGTCCATATTGCCGGCGTAGTCGATATAGCCGACGGCGCCGGCGTAGGGGCCGCGGCGATGCGGCTCGAGTTCGTCGATAACTTGCATGGCGCGGACTTTGGGAGCGCCGCTAACGGTGCCGGCGGGAAGGCTGGCTTTGAGAGCGTCGAAGGCGTCGAGGTCGTCACGAAGCGTGGCGGTGACGTTCGAAGTGATGTGCATGACGTGGCTGTAGCGCTCGATGACCATCACGTCAGAGAGCTTGACGCTGCCGAATTTGGCGACACGGCCCACATCGTTACGGCCCAGATCGACGAGCATGACGTGCTCGGCGCGTTCTTTGGGATCGGCAAGCAATTCTTCGGCTAGGCGGCGGTCTTCTTCGTCAGTTGAGCCGCGAGGACGCGTGCCGGCGAGCGGTCTTACGGTTACTTGGCGATCAACAACTCGGCACATGATTTCGGGCGAGCTGCCGACGAGCGTGACCTCCGGCGAGCGGAGGAAGAACATGAAGGGACTGGGATTCACAACCCGCAACGTGCGATAGACCTCGAATGGATCGCAGCCGAGGTCGAGCGCGAGGCGCTGGCTGAGGACGACCTGAAAGATATCACCAGCCCGGATGTATTCGACGCATTTGCGGACGGCGGCTTCGAATTCGGGCTGCAGAAAGTTCGATTTCCAGGCGATTTGGGGCGTGCCGGTGGTGGCGATATCGGCGGGAGGCAGGTTGGTCGGTTGCGAGAGCCGGCTGGCGAGCTCATCGACGCGGCGGCAGGCGTCATCGTATGCCGCTCGCGGATCGCTCGTTTTGTCGAGCCGAGCCATCGCGATTACGAAGAGGGTCTTGCTGACATTGTCGAAAACGACCATGCGGTCGTAGAGCGCGAACGACAGGTCCGGCAGGTTTCGGTCGTCGTTGGGGGCGTTGGGCAAATTTTCGACGTAACGGACCACATCGTAGCCGGCGTACCCAATGGCGCCGCCTTCAAGTGGCGGCAATTCCGGCAGATGAACAGCCTTAAAGGAAGCTAGTTTGTCGCGAAGCTCGCCGAGCGGATCGGGGCAGTCGAATATCTTTGTCTGCCCGTCGCTACGCACGGTCACTTTTGTTCCGTAAGCAACCAGCTCCCAGAATGGCTCGAAGGCCAGGAAGCTGTAGCGGCCGACTTTTTCGCCGCCGACGACGCTCTCGAAGAGGCAGGCATGTCGTCCGCCGTCGAGCAAGTGGAACGCCGTCACTGGCGTGAGCGCGTCGCTGAGCAGCCGGCGATAAACAGGCACGAGGTGGTGGCCGTCGGCGAGGCAGCGGAAGGCGTCGAAATCGGGCAGATGGGGCATTAGGCGGCGGCCCTTTCGGCCTCGAGCAATTCGTTGCAGAGCGCCTTCATCGCCTGAAGCTCATGCTGAAACTCGCGGTGCGATTCCTCCAGGGGCATCGCGTCGAACAGATCGGCAAGTTGAACACCGCGCCCCATGATTTCGACGGCCCGCTTGTTGCTAAGTTTGCTCTTTACAAACTGAATATTCTTGCCGTGAAAGAACGCCTCGATTGCCTGGGTAGGCGTCATGGAGCCGGCGACCAGCGACTCGACCACACCGAGGCTCGTCACGGCAAACAACGCGAGGGGCGTCTCTTGCCCGGCTGTGATTTTCGCGAGGTCGAAAACTTGTTTCATGACTTAGTGATAGGGGAAGAATTTCACGTCGGCGACCTGCCCTGATTCGTGCTCGAAGTAATGCACCTAACCATTATTGCCGTACTTAAGCACTTTTTGCCATTTCCCTCGCAGCAACTGGCGTAGATATTTGAGCAGCGTTTTGTTGTAAACAGGGAATTTGTCGGCGTTGCCTCGGCTGGACTGCCATTCGTGTGGGACAGACCCTGACGCCCGGATGTTCGGGTACAGATTAAGCGGCATGGCACTTTATGCACTCGCCGACCGATGAAAATGAACGTGCTTCCATTGGCCGCCGATTTTTTGCCAGACGCGAGTTTCTTCGACGCGGCCGATGTGGACTTCGCCGGCGGAGTCGAGCGATTGGGTCAGCCGCACACAGCAGAGGACTGCGCTGTCGCCCATGATTCGCACGTGCGGCTGGCTCATGGTGACGTTTTTGGCTGGCTTTTGCGGTGAGCCGGGCAGGTCGAAGAAGTATTTGTGAAAGGGCATGCCGACGGCGAGCTGGCCGCGGGATTCGGGCTCGAAGCAGGTGATCGAGCCGTCGCAGAGCGATTCGTAGGTCTTCCAATCGCCGGAGACAATCGAGATGAGTAGCTTTTGATTAAGGTCGAGGAGTTGTTGCGTTGTGTCGGCAGACATGGCAGTGCGGATTTTAGGGGGTGATTCGGTCGTAAATGCAGAAAGTCGTATCGTACTCATTCTTGGCGTCGGCGGGATGTGGCTCGCGGGTGGTTTCGCGCCAGTGGGACCAGTCGATCGGCGGAAAATAGGTGTCGCCGGGGATGTCGGCTTCGACCCAGGTGACGTAGAGGCGATTCGCGAGGGCGATTGCGGGCTCGAAGAGTTGACCTCCGCCGATAAGGAAAGGTTCGGGGTCGCTAGCGGCGGCCGCAATGGCGGCGTCTAGGTTCTGAACGACAGCCACGTCCGGCGGAGCTGTAAAGTCGCCGCGCCGGCTGACGACAATCGTTGTTCTGCCGGGAAGGACGCGGCCGAGGGACTCGAATGTTTTACGGCCCATGATGATGTGGTGGCCCATCGTTAGGGACTTAAACCGCTTGAGATCGGACGACAGCCGCCAGGGGAGGCCGCCGCCGCGGCCGATGACGCCACTGCGAGTCATGGCGACGATGAGAGAGAGACGCATAGACGATTCCCGCTGGTCAGACTCCAGAAATCTCGATAGCTTGACTAGCTTTCAACTCGTTCTGTTTAACGCAGAGTCGCCAAGACGCAAAGGCGCAGAGATTAAGTAAGTGCAGATTGACGGCACATTTATCGAAGATACGTTCGCCGAAGCGTTTGGAATGCGCTATGTACGGCTGGTGATTACGGCGGCGGACGAATATTGGCTGGAGGCAGCGCTGAAGGAGTTAACGGGTTACAGCTCCTCGGTGATTGCTTGTGATGCGGAGACGGGCGTTGAGCGGCGGATGCCGATTACGGAGACGCCCGACGGGCGGCCGGGAGCGAGTGTGCTGCTGTTTGGGTTTTCGACTGACGCGCTGAACAAGAGTGTCCCGAATCGCGTGGGGCAATGTGTGATGACTTGTCCGACGACGGCTGTTTTTGACGGAATGCCGACGGCAGAGACCAAAATTCCGCTGGGGAAGAAACTTCGCTTTTTTGGCGATGGTTTTCAGAAGAGCAAGCAAGTGGCCGGGCGGCGCTATTGGCGAATTCCGGTGATGGATGGCGAATTTTTGGTGGATGATGTTGTTGGCGTTGAGAAGGGAGTGGCGGGGGGCAATATCATTATTCAGTCGGTCGATCAGGCGAAGGGGTTAACTGCGGTGCGGCGGGCGACGGAGGCGATTTGGAAATCGTCCGGCGTGATTACTCCATTTCCGGGCGGGTCGGCCCGCAGCGGGAGCAAGGTTGGCTCAAAATATAAGGGCCTCGTCGCTTCGACGTCCGATCCCTACTGCCCGACGCTTCGCGGCCGGGTCGAGAGCAAGCTGCACCAGGACGCGAATTGTGCGTACGAAATCGTGATCGACGGCACGAGCGAACAGACCGTGGGGGCCGCGATGGGAGCGGGGCTGCGGGCCGCAGCGGGCAACGGGATTGTCGCCATCACGGCCGGGAATTATGGCGGCAAGCTCGGCAAGTTTCATTTTCATTTGAGAAAGCTGCTCGGTGCGGATGGTTAAGTCAGCGCGAATCGGGGTAGGCAAGGTGCTGCTTCGGATGCACTGGCTAAGGGGCCTGACCAATTGCCTCGCAGTAGCAGTAATCGAATAGCATCTGCCACTCGAGCCTCGCGACTTCCCGCGCGAGCTGCTCGGATTTCGAACGCCCGCGGGCGACCGCCTCGCACAGATCGACGAATCGAAACAGATCCCACGTCGTTTGCAATATTAGAAATTTCGCCGGCTCGTCAAGCTGCGATTTTGCCGCCAACTCCTGCGCCTCCGCCGCCAGCCCTTCGAAGACCGTGTGCCGCGGAACGCGATGAAACCAGTATTTGGCATTCCCGTAATCGGGCTCCCGGCGGTGCATGATGCCGTGCCAATAGCTGCCGTCGATTGTATGAATCTCCTGGCTGATTGTGTGTGACTCGTCCAAACAATCGTGCCAGAGCCAGAGAGCTGACAGGCAGCATTGCGCGGCATCGCGATTGACGATCTTTTTGCCCGGAAAAATCTGCTCGACGGTCAACGCGTCAAGCTGCGAGCGCACTCCCGCACTTGGCGAACCCGGCCCGAGCACCGGCAGTCGATCACCAATCAAGTCCGCGACTACCGCACCATATTCCTGCGCATCAAAATTGACCATCGACTACTCCGCACATTCCTCTTTAATCTGCCGATATCTATCCCGCGCCCGCTCGTAGGCCTCCTCGGCAGCCTCGGCCTCGCCGGCGGCAATCCGCGAATGTCGATTCGCCCACAGCAAGTCGATCGTATCGAGGCACCACTGAGCGCTAGCTTTCGAAGCCCGAATCGGCTTACCGCCGACGATGACGTTCACGGGATTTGTATGCATCTGCGGAAAGTGGCGCAAGGCGACCCAACTGCTCTGGCGGATCGGAACGTCGAATTGCAGGTCGTGAATGTTGCCATCGGCAACGACCTCGCGGGACGCCACTGGCTGTCCATTGACGACAATTTCCACCAGTCGCTTGCCGCCACGAATCGACTCGTCATATCGCCGGCCGTGCAGTTCAACCGTGTCGCCCACCACGCTGCGGCCCGCGGGCGGAGTAACTCCGCCATAAGCCACCGCCAGCGGCGTTTCCGAGGCAAAGGCAACTTTTGCCATCACTTTCACCGTTCCAGCTTTTGCAAGTTGCACGTCGCCGTCACCAGGCTGGAGGCCAACCACGCGAAAACCCAACGCGTGGACATAGCCGTCGGACACGTACGACTTGCCCGCTCGAATCCCTTCGCACCAGGCCGCATAATCCACCCGCTGTACATCGCCAAGACGCACATACGACCGGCCCTGCCCCACATTGCGGCTGCTCATGCAGGGAAAATCAGTCTCGCCGCTGGCTTTCAGAGGAAAGCCGCAGTTGAGCACGTGATACCAAGTGTTCCATTCCTGAATCCGTCGCGTGTCCATCGCGCTGATGAAGTCGCAGACGCCTTCCGCCACGCTCACCGGCAGCTCCATCGCACCGACACCGTTCATTTCCGGAATCGCCAGGTTCGGAAGCTGCTCCGCCGCCCGTGCGTGCGATGCGGTCAGCTCTTCCATGCTCAACGTGCCGCTGGCGTCCGTATCCATCTTGGCAAACGCCTCGGGCAACAACGCATCGGTCACTTCGGTAGGCGATAGTTCCTCATCGCCAGACACATCCAACCGCCGCATCAATCGCCGGCTGGCAGATTTTTCATCGATTGACAGTCCGCTCGCCGAATGCGCATATCCCGTCACTCCCCCTTGTTCCTTGCACCACTTGAGTACGGGCACCGTCCACGTCGGCCAGCCCTGCGTTTCCAGGCCGTCGGACCCTGGATAGGTCTGATCGCTCAAGTTCAGCAGGCAGACATGGCCGAGCGACTGCGACCCGAAGCCGCTGATTTCCAGGTCGTACTTCAAAACCGTGAGCGGCTCAGTCAAATCATTCGGCTTCGATTGAAAGTACTGTCGCTGAAAACGGAAGCACGGTCCCCACGTCAGCACCGAGCCGACGTTGAGCCCTTCCCCCTTTACCTGCCGGAACATGTCGGCCGGCGAGACGCCTTCCGTCGGCACGGTGTAATGCGCACAGCCTGCACCATGAATGTGGTGATCGCCACTGTAGTAGCCGAACGCCGCCGGATCGACCCAGCGCTCCAGTTTCAAATCAATTGCATAACTCGCGGTAGCGGGAACTTCAAACTGCCGCGACAAAACGCGATACTCTGGCCCGCGGCTATATTCCACCATGAATTTCCCTGGTGGGAGCAGTACTGCTTCGCCCGTCGCGCGATAAACATGCGGCTGAAAAAATAAATCCGGCGCGACCCGCTTGGCCTGCGGCGGATAAACATTGCCTAGCTCGTCGCGAAACAGCAATTTGGCCATCGTCGGCCGGCCGTTTTCATCGACGACATTCATTTGAACGGCTACCGCCGGCTTCACATCGAACAGAATCGGCACTTCGCCGCGAAAACCAAGGTCTTGATTGCCTTGTTCGACATCGAAGCCGATGGTCGCCTCACGCTTGCCGGCTTCATGGCAATAAATCAGCGCGATAGCGTACTCAACTTCCAGGCCGCTGAGCTTCTCCGTCAACGGCGGCATCGTGAACATCTCGGCGCTCAAAAACCGCTCGGGATCGTTCGCTTTGTTCGGATTCGCGCCAAGCTCCGTCTGCTGCTGCCTTTGCAGGCTCAGAGCGGCAGCCCCGGCATAAACCGGACCGCTCTGCGGGCTGATGATCTTCAAGCGCTTTGTAATCGTGCTCTCGTTGATGACTTTGATGAGCATCGGTGTGTATCCGCCTTGCTGCAAGCTAGCGGAAGCTTCGCCGCGAATGACTTTCACACGCGATTCCGGGTTAATCGCAACCCCCACGAAGACGTGGCGATCGACGATTGCCTGCAGCGCATCGGCATCGCGCTTTCGCGCCGCTGTTTCAATCTGCTCCGCCGCGTCGCTCGACCAAGGCCGGCCCAGCATCGCCAGCGCCTGACCGACCCGACGCACATTCGCCGCCAGCGGCTGTCCTTCAACGTTTTTGACGGGCAATTCGTCCGCGATAGCGACAACACGGACACAAAACGCGCATGCCAAACTGACGGCGACAAGCGCGCGGCCCAGGGCAATTCGCAGCACGCACCGAAAAACACCGCCCAGAACGATTGCCGATGCTGCCAAAGTTGCTCGGGCTTCATTGCGACAATCCGTCGCGCGCCCAGAGGCATAGCGTTTGCAAACCGATTCGCCGCACATCTTGTTTACCCTACCCACCTTTAACCTATCGGCTCCCGCTGCGCGCTGAAGCGATTCATACCTTGGCCGCGCAGCCGCCGCGTCCATCATAACTTACTGCCCTCACTCCAACCGCCACATCCCAGCCACCACCTGCCAGCACGAACCTCGCCTCTCAGGTCACCATACGCCATGTCGTGTATTCGTCAAAAACAGCGCTGCGCTCGCGTTGTGTGCACTGCGCGCCGGCGCGGCTTCACGCTGGTCGAGCTATTGACTGTGATCGCGATTATCGGCGTGCTGATGTCGCTGCTGCTGGCCGCCGTGCAGGGCGCTCGCGAAATGGCTCGCAAGATGAGCTGCGCGAACAATGTCCGCAATCAGATCATCGCGCTTCAGGATTATCACGCCGCGCAGCAGCGCTTTCCGCCAGGCCGTTACCAAAAAAACAGCGTGCTGGAATATGGGTGGTCGTTTTATTTGCTGCCTCACCTGGAGCAGCAATCGCTCTACTCGCAGTTCGACCAGACAAAGCCCTGGGATAGCTCAATCAATACCACGCTGGCCGACATGCCGCTCAAGGTCTTTCGCTGCCCCAGCACGCCATTAAAGACGCCTGGTAAAAGCGACTATTGCGGCGTCATGGGCAGCATTGAGGCTAATATCGTCGCCTTCGGCGTGGAAAACGGAATCATGGTGTCTATCTCGCCACAGCGGCCCAATGCGATTCGTCTGAACGATGTTACGGACGGCGCGAGCAACACGATCATTGTTGGCGAATCGGTCGATCGTTTAGTAACCAGCGCCGGGCGCTGGGTCTCGAGCAACTGCATCCTGCACGACGATCACCACGGCGGTAAAGCCCAAGGCACCGATCTCTTCAGCTTTCATCCGGTCGGCGCCCACGCTGGTTTTGCCGATGGCCGCGTGCAATTCATTCCCGAAGGCACGTCGGAGCAAATCATCAGCGCGATTTGCACTCGTGCTTGCGGTGAGCTCATCAACTCATTTTGAATTCACCCCGCCGTTTATGCAGAAAGGAGTGCGCAGCATCGAGACCAATTCTGGCTTGTGAACTTCGTTGCGACTTTCCGTTTTTTTAACCAACTGTTTTTTGAGGATCCCATGAAGAACTTTCTCGCTGCCTTGCTTGCCGCTTTGTCCTTGGTCTGTCTCACCGCCGTGGCCGAAGCCGGCGGCGGTACAAAAAGCACCTCCCAAATCCGAGCCGTCAACCACGGCAACGAAACGCTGGTCGTCTTCATCACCGCCGGCACGGAAGGCAATGCCGACGTGCAGGCTATCGATGCGGGAACAGCGGTTACGTCCGACTTTCAGGACGCCCTGGTAAATGAAAACGGCCACTCCATTACCAAAAATGGTTCGTTCAGCTTCACCGCTTTAGCCGTCGGCGACTATACGTTGACTTACGAATACCTCGGTAACGGCGGCACGACCACAGGCGCCGTCGGCACCCAGACCGTGCATGTGAATAAAGGTCAGACGGTGACCGTGACATTTACCGGCAACGATACTGACGGCGCAGACGCCACCGTATCACCCTCGAGCGCAGCGTCTTTGTAAACCTTCCGGTAACGTCAGTCTTAGAGATTGTTGAGCCCGGCCGGGTGCTTCGCCCGCCGGGCCGTTTTTGTGCGCCGGTCGCCTGTCGCGCCCGATTGTGGATATTCATCCGATGACGACACTCACGCTCCCGCCAGACGTCAAAACGATCGCAATTCGACCGGTGGTGCGGATTCGCCGTCCGCGCCCCGCGGCCACGCCCGGCGACGCGCTCCCACTCGCGGCGATCGCCGCCCTTGCCAGTGCCGCCGGACTCGTTCACGCCATCGCTTGGGTCTTTCCCGGCGCTTGCTGGGCCGCCTGGATCGCGCAGATGCTTACCATCCTGCTGGCCGTGAGCTGTCGCCCGCGGCAGGCGCTGGTCTGGGGCGCCTTCGCCGGCGCAGTGGGCATCGCCTGCAGTTTCCATTGGGGCATCGCCGCCCTTCGCCAGACATTCGATGCCACGTTTTGGATGGCTTGGGTCTTGTTTGCGGGCCTCGTGGCCATCGAGGCCGTGGCCTTCGGATTGTTTTGCTGTCTCACGGCTGCCGCGGCTCACAAAGGTATCTCATGCCTTTGGCTAACGCCGTGTTTCTGGGCGGCGATCGAGTTTTGGTATCCACGGGTATTTCCTTGGAAGCTCGGATACACACAACTCGAATTCCTGCCGCTGATTCAAATTGCCGAGCTGGGCGGCCCGACGACGATTGGATTCGTGATGACTGCTGTCGCGATGATTCCCGCCCTGTGGTTCCTCTGGTGGCGCGGCGGCCGGCGGCTGCGCGATCGTCGCTCGGCCATGTGGCTAAGCCTGGCGGGAGGCGGGCTGCTCGCCGCAACGCTGGTCTTCGGTGTCATTCGAATCCGTCAATACGATGACTATTCCGCTTCCAGTCCCCAATTGAAGCTCGCGCTGATTCAAGTCGATCCGGCCTACCAAGGCGCCGAACAGAAACTGCTCGACCGCACTCTCGCCGTCCAGGATCAGGTCGATCTCGTCTGTTGGCCTGAATCAGCGCTCGGCGTTTACTCCGAAGCGCTCGCGCATTTCCGCGACTTGAAGCTTAACTCGCGGCTCTCTCGCGGCTACCGCATTTTGACGCAGCCAGCCAAGGGACTAACTCGCCATCTACTAGCCGGCGGTAAGCTGTACCGCGCCGACGCGGGTGACGAAGGGCCCTATTCGATGACTGGCTTTCTCATTAGCCCTGAGCAAGACATTCTTGGCCGCTACAAAAAGCGCACTTTGATGCCTTTCGGCGAATACATTCCCGGACAGCAGTGGTGGCCGGCGATTCGCGAATACGCCACGCTTCACGACCTCATTGAAGCCGGCACGGACCCGCGGCCGCTCACGATGCTAAATGGCCAAAAGCTCGGACTCGTCATCTGCTATGAAGACACCCAGCCGCATCGTGCCCGCGCAACAAGCAACGCCGGCGCTGAGGCTCTCTTCTCGCTCATCCAAGGCACGGCTTTCGAAAATTCGCTTACGCTCATCCAGCACCAGCGCCTGGCCGCCCTCCGCGCCGTCGAAAACCGTCGCTACTTCGTCCGCTGCGCGAGCACCGGCATGAGTTGCGTCATCGGCGCCACCGGCCGCATAGTTTCTGCACTTCCAGTGCAAACGGAGGGCACGCTTGTCAGCCAAATCGGCCTCTTGGGTGGCCAATCGCTCTTTGGACGCTGCGGTGACTTTTTCCCGATCGTCTGCACGTTTGTCGCGGCTGCCGTCATTTTTTCCGGCGGTCGCTGGAGGCGGTTTCGTCGCGCCTAGCTCTTGCTCGTAAACAATGAAGGCCAAATAACTTACGACTTATTAATCTTATTTAAGATTCGGGGCAATTTACCCCTATTTTCGCCGGTGGATTGTGTCATACTGTCGCCCCAGTTGACATATATAACCCATCTTCTCTATTTTTTGTCTCCGGCAGTCCTCGCCCTCGCACCGCGCGATGATCGCGAGCCGCCGCTGTCGTTCAAAAATCTGCCTTAGTTCGTCCATCGAGTTTCAACCACTTTAGGAGTCGCACACATGAAACGGAAGAATTCGAACGCACGCTCGGCTTTCATCCGCCGCAAGTTTCTCGTCGAAGGCCTTGAGCCCCGCTGCATGCTCGCCGGCAATGTCAATGTATTCGTGTCTGGTGGGACGCTTTTCGTTCAAGGCGATAACAGCGACAACGCCGTCCTCATTCAAGACGAAGGTGGTGGCACGTACAGTGTGTTGGGCATCGATTTCGACGCTGATCTCGACTTGAGCGAAAACTTTGCGAGCGGACCGACGACGATCAACGGCCAAGACACAGGCGGTTTCGAGGGTGAAGCTCTGCTGTTCCACGGCGTGAAGAATGATATCAACGTTGATCTGAAAGGTGGCAACGATGGCCTGGGCATTGGCAATGACCTCGATACGCTCAACAGTTTAGCCCTCGACTGCTTCGGAATCGGCTTTGAACCGGATGATGGCGGCGGATCGGCCGACGATGGTGAGGAGATTACCCCCAGTCAGGCCGAAGGCACGTTCTCTGTGCCGCGCAATCTGACTGTGAATTTGGGCAACGGCAACGATTTTGCAGCCATCAACGCGAATGTCGGCAGCTCGAACCCCAACGGCAGCGTCAAGAAAGGCGGCGTGGCCAACATCAACACCGGCAACGGCACCAATGGCGTTGCGGTGGGCGAATCTACGTTTGCCGACGACCTGCTCGTTACGGGTGGCACCGGCGACGACAACGTCTGTGTTAGTGAAACCGATATCCACGACCTGCTTTTGGTGTCGCTGGGCAACGGCAACAATTCCGTGGACGCTAACGAATTCGACGCTGGCCACGCGATTGTCATTACTGGCACCGGCGCCGACCAGGTGGAAATCGAAGATTTCGATCTGAATCGCGAGCTGACGGTCACCACCGGTAATGGCAACGATCAGGTTTTCGTCCAAGACTTCAGTGCCCAAAATGTCACGATCGACACTGGCGCCGGCGACGACGGCAGCCCTGGGGAAGAACAAAATCCCGAAGTGTCACCTGCCGTCTTGTCGCTGGATAGCCCAGTCACCGTTGCGTTCGCCTCCATTTCCAAGTCACTCGTGATGGTTACTGGCAGCGGCGACGACTTCGCCACGATCAACAATGTGTCGGCTCACGACATCGTCCTCAATACCGGCTCCGGTAACGATGGTGATGAAGGAACACCCATTTCGATCTACAACGTGAACGTCAAAGGCAACCTGACGCTCGTCACCGGCTCCGGCAATGACTTTGCTTATATGCATTCCGGCGAAAGTGAGAGCTCGACCATCAACGGCTCTGTTACCGTTGATATGGGCAGCGACAACGACAATCTGGAAATCGTCGATCAAACGATCGGCAAGGACCTGAACGTCTTCCTGGGCAACGGCACGAATAACGCCGGCATCGGCGGCGGCGTTGGTGAGTCAGCGGGTGTAGCCGAAGGCACCCTCGTCGTGAAGCACAATCTCAATATTTACGGCGGCCCGAACACCGACAACGTCGGATTGTTCGGTCTGAGTGTTCATAACGACCTCTTCGCCAGCCTCGGCTCCGGCAACGATGACCTGTTCGCAGAAGAAGTGACGATCAACGGCAACGCGACGATCGACGCGGGGACCGGCGGCGATGACGTCACGATCGAAGACGCTATCGTCGGCAAAACCGCGACCCTTCTCATGGGCACCGGCGACGATACGCTGAATATCACCAACAGCACGGCCAAAAAGTTCATCGCTCGTGGTGGTCCCGGCACCGACACGTTCAACAACGATATGGGTATCGACCACAACGGCAAAACCGGCAATGCCGATGTCCAAGAGTTCGAGTTCTTCAATGTCGATTAATCTCGGTCGCTGATATCACGAGTCGATCAATTCTCGGCCCTCGCGCACCAGCGCGGGGGCCTTTTTTATGCGCGCCAGTCGCGAACATCGGCTGGATTCCACATAACGATTCGCGGCACGCTAAACTGGCTGTTTCAAGTTCAACCGTCGACTTCAAGCCGTTCAACCACTTGCCGAAAAGCATTACCTCTCCTGACGATCCCGAATTCGACGATCTGGTGTCGCGGCTGATCGCGCTTGCGCCGTCGCTCGATCGGCCAAATGTCTGGCCGGCCCAGCAGCTCAAGCTGTGCGGCGAGGCCGGCGTCTTCGAGTGGTTCGTTCCGCCAGAGCTTGGCGGCCAAGGCTGGTCCGAAGCCGATTTGCTGCGCGGGTATGTCAAACTCGCGGCGGCCTGTTTGACGACCACCTTCGTCGTCACGCAGCGCAGCGGCGCGATGCAGCGGATTGCGGCTGGTCACAGCGATATCGCACGAACCGAAGTGCTGCCTGATCTCGTCTCGGGCCGCATGTTTGCCACGGTTGGAATCTCGCATCTGACAACCAGCCGGCAGCACATTGGCAAACCTGTGCTCGCAGCGCAAGAAGCTTCCGGTGGCTTTGTGCTCGACGGCTATTCGCCTTGGGTCACCGGCGCTGAGCTCGCTCAGCATGTTGTCGTGGGCGCGACATTGCCGGACGGCCGCCAAATCCTCGTTTGTTTGCCCACTGATCTCAAAGGTGTATCCGCCGGCCCGGCTGCGGAGCTTGTGGGATTGGCTGCCAGCCGCACTGGGCCGCTGCGCTGCGATGATGTTTTCGTCGATAACCGGTGGGTGCTCGGTGGTCCGGTTCATGAAGTCATGAAGCAAGGCCTCGGCGCTCGCACGGGCGGTTCGCAGACGTCGGCTTTGGCGATCGGCCTGGCCAGCGCGGCGATTGACTATCTCAAGCAGCAAGCGGTGCAGCGTGGCGATTTGGCCGACCCGGCTGATTCGCTGATCGCCGAACGTGATGGCTTGATCGAAGCCTTGCTCGAATTAACCGACGCTGATACGGATATTCAGCCGCGACTGACCAACAACGACCTTCGCGTTCGCGCCAACAGTCTGGCCCTTCGCGCTTCCCAAGCGGCGCTCGCTGCCGCCAAAGGCGCGGGATACGTTGCGGGCCATCCTGCCGGCCGCTGGTGCCGCGAAGCCCTGTTCTTCCTCGTCTGGAGCTGTCCGGCGCCGGTGCTGCAGGCGAACTTGTGCGAGTTGGCGTGCATTCAGGAATGACGAATGACCAATGACCAATGACCAATGACCAATGACCGATTCGAACACCTCCGCCACAAGCCCCCCGCGCCTCTTTCTCGCCCCCGCGATCTCATCCTTTGCTGCGCTCCCATGCGGAGCAACGTGAATCTCTCCAATATCGTTCGCACCGCCGGCTGCTGCGGCATCACCCGCCTCATCGCCTGCGGCAATGCCAAAATCGATCGCAGCATCGCCCGCGACGGAGCCGATCAGGTGCAAATTGAAGTGCACCGCACGCTGCCGCCTGTTTTGAAGGACTTGAAGGCGGAAGGTTATGTAATGGTAGGGCTGGAGCAGACGACGAACTCGCGAAACCTGCACGAGTATCGCTTTGAGCGCCGTACGGCCCTCGTCATCGGCAACGAACGCCTCGGCTTGACCGACGAAGAGCTTTCCCTGGTCGATGGTGTTGTGGAAATTCCGGTTTGGGGATTGCCGTACGCGTATAACGTGGCGAATGCGACGGCGATGGCCCTCTATGAATACTGCCGGCAGTTTCCGAGCGGTTAGTTGTTTCGTGGCGACCATTGGTTTGGGCCTGGCACGTCTCGAAGTGCAGAATCGTTGACCCTCGCTTGCGCTTCGGGTTCGTGTGCCGGCTAACATTTGGGGGATGTTTTTTCGTGGGGGGACGTTAGCGCGGCGGTGGAAGTGGTTGATTCGCCGGTGGTTAGGGCGATGCGTGCGGGTTCGAGGGGGCTAACATCGGGAGTCGCGTTAGCACTCGGTGAGGGCATGCGGAGTGTGCCTTCCACCGATAACGGCGACGCGAGGGGGCCGAGGAGGGAGCGGAGAGTGTCGGCGATCAGCTCGGGGATGTGAGCCGAAGGCTGGAAGTGGCCGGCGGCTTCGGCGCGGGAGCGCCAGCGGCAGAGGAGCTCGTAGACGGAAAGCAGAAGCTGGTCCTCGGATGCGGCGGGGTCGGGAGACCCGCGCCGAACGTCAGGGCAGGCGTCGTCGCTGTGGTGTTTTTCAAATTCGCCAAGATCCTTGACGGCGCGGAGCAGAACGCGAAGAGCCGGGAGATTGACTTCGGGGGAGAGGATAGACGTTTCGTCGCGCCAAACTTCGCTATCTCCGTGATAACGAGAGCGGATGATTTTTTGGGAGGGGAGGCGAACTTCGGCAGCATAGGTGGCTTTGTCGATGATGCGGAGGAGGCGGATGCGTTGGGAAGCTTTGGACAGGCGTTCTTGGGCGAGGTGGTCGCGGATTTCTGGGTCGGTCGGTGAGCCACCGGCGGCGAGCCAGCGTTTGACCTTATTGACGACCTGCGAGATGCGAGCGCGGCTGATGTTGAAGTTGGCGGCGATGGAAAGCTGGTCGTGATGGAGGATGACGTGACCTTTGTAGATTTGGAGGTCACGGGGAGTGGGAGTGGGAGGGAGTTCGTTTTTGCTGGTTTTGAT
>DASXLL010000147.1:0-4260 GCA_036496265.1 Pirellulaceae bacterium
CAATTTATCGTGCGTGATAAATAGGTCTTGCTGCTGCTCGGATTCCCGCTTGCCCATTGCCATCGACTCGGCCTCCAATTGCCGCCAGAAACGGATCGGCCTATGGTAGCTAGCCAACGGAGTTTTTCAACGGGCTGTTAGCCGTGCCTTCCCCCACGCCTCACGTCTCCACCGTCAAACCTTCGCCCCCACCAGCGTCCGCCCGCTACCAACAGCTCGAACCAATTAACTCGGCGTCCGACGACGCTTGAGCTGCGCCGCTGCCGTATCGGCGGCGAGAAGGCTCATCAGATCGGTTGTGAGGGAAGCTGAGGACGGCTCCTGCGTCGGCT
The DNA here is from genome assembly GCA_036496265.1 of Pirellulaceae bacterium. Lineage (GTDB taxonomy): Bacteria > Planctomycetota > Planctomycetia > Pirellulales > Pirellulaceae > CAYLLN01. Next base: position 333 of record DASXLL010000147.1, read on the forward strand.
GGGCCAGAGCGGCCGGGGCAGAAAAAGGGGACGCGAGTCGAATTCATTGACTCACGTCCCCTTTGTTTTTCCCCTTTGTTTTTCCGGCGGCTGAGCGATTAGCCCGTCGCGCCGATGGACGAGCTTAGCCTCTGCCACACGCCAACAAACGCCGAAAGGGCGTCCCCGATCTCCGCGAAAACTCCCGCCCAATCCCCCGGCTTCTTCTGCCGAAACAGCCGCATCGACGGATACCAGGGGCTATCGGAACGATCGAGCAGCCACCGCCAATCAGCGGCAAATGGAAGTGCAAGCCAAACCGGGACACCCAATGCGCCGGCCAAATGGGGAACCGCGGTGTCAGAACTAATCACGAGGTCCAGGTTCTTCATGATTGCCGCCGTATCCATGAACGCGCCATGTTCCCTATCGATTTCTTGGCCGAAATCGATAATGCCGGCTGATGCAGCCGCTGCATTTGGCTCGCCCGCGCCTTCTGTCTTCCGCAAGCTTATCAGCCGCACGCCGGGCAATTGGGATAGTGTCGTAAACATGTCGAACGGAATATCCCGCTGACGGAATTCACCCATTCCACCCCGGCCATGCCAGTTGATGCCGACGCGCAAATCACGATGAGCCTGATTGGCACGTTGAGACGGGATCGACTCGTCAAGCCTTTCTCGCCACTTGTTCATCAGGGATGGATCAGCAGATAAATAGGGAACGTTTGCGGGAATCGTATGGACTTCCGTTTGAAGTACCGCAGGCGCGCTCAATACCGTCGTGTAAAAGTCGAATGACGGCAAATCTTCTCCTTCCCCGAATACTTGACTGACTCCCTTGCATCGCTTGAGCAGCGAAACGAGCGACTTAGGCCCCCCAACCGATACCGACGCCCCGAGTCGTTGCAATATCTCCGCATAACGGGTGAATTGCAGTGCGTCGCCAAAACCTTGTTCGGTAACTAACAGAATTGTTTTGCCAATCAGTGATTCGCCTTTCCATGGCGGATATTCAACTGGCCGAGACGGCATTTGTGGGTCCTTCCAGCGCCATTCATACTCCGGCCACCCTTCCGCAAAATTGCCTTTCAGCAGCCGGAGGAGCGCTAAGCCGACGTGTGGCTCTGCTTTATCTGGCTTCAATTGAATGGAACGTTCAAAGCAATTACTGGCCTCATCCAATTGTCGCCGCGCCGTGTAGATATACCCGAGATTGCCAAACGCTTCGGCGGAGTTCGGCTCGATCGCCAAAAATGAGCGAATTCGCGTGAGAGCCTCATCGAGATATCCGCTTATCCAAAGTAACCGACTCAACTGATGGGTCGCTTTGGCATGCTCTGGCTTGAGCTCAAGTATATGGCGATAACAAGCGATCGCATCGTCGAGACTTTCTTGCTGCTCAAAGATAAGGCCGAGCTGGAAACGCGCATCAATGTTGTCAGGTTGTGCGTCCAAGCCCTGGCGAAGGTAGGCAACGGCATCGCCGAACTTTTCTTGTTGTTGCAGTGCTAAGCCCAAACCGAACAGCGCCGGCGGGTATTGGGGCATCAGTCGCAGCGCGTCGTGAAAGTACCCAACTGCCTCCTCGACCTTCCTGTCTTCTGTGAGTAAGACCCCCAGACTCGCGTAGGCTGGCACTAGTTTTGGATCAGCGTCCACCGCAGCTCGAAAGCTTGCGATTGCAGCCTCCCGATGACCCTGCTGTCGTTGGCAATTGCCGAGGTTGAGATGAGCCACGGCATAACCCGGCTTCAATTCAATCGCCCGCTGATAGGCGGCTGCGGCCTCTGACAACGTTCCCTGAGCCTCCAAGACGGTGCCGAGGTCGCAATAGGCTTCGGCATAGTCTGGGCGAATACTGACCGCTTGACGAAGACAGTAGACCGCTGCCTCGCGCTCACCAAGCTGATCCGCAAGCCTGCCGATTAAATGCCAGGCCGCAACGTTCGTTGGTTCAGCGTCGAGAATCTGTCGATAAATTCGTTCTGCTTCTTGAAAACGACCTGCTTGGTGCAATTGAATCGCATCGGCAATCGTGGCAGATTTGGTCGGCATCGAACCATAATGAAGCGATAGGGATTGTGTGGCAATCGTGGAGGTGGCCCAGTTTGCTCGCAAATTGGATTCAGCAAGTCATTCGTTGTCGTGAGCTGCACGCTTTCCTGCAATTCTCCAATTCTTCAAGCATGTAGCCTCAAGTCAACTTGAGCGCCGACCCCTCCGGCCCCAAAACCCGAACTCATGTCACCCCAACCACTTATAACTCGCCCGCAACCTCCCGCTTCGCTGCAATGACCGAATTACGTCAAGACCAAAAGGCAGCGCATCATAATTCCCGTCACCTTCGTTGCGCTATTCGGCTGGCTCGCGCTCGCTGCGGCTCGCTGGAACTATGATCCAGCCGCGAAATACGACCGGTATGTATGAGGGCCGGCGGTATGGGGAATAAGGACTTCGCAAAGCCGGGATGCGGGCGAAGCGACAGTTTTCCTGCCCCATTTGGAAACAATTTTCCTATCCGTGGAAAATTACTTTCCCGAAATGGACGAAACCAGAAGTGTCTATTGCGGTTTAACGCATGGTGCTTCCGCTGCCGGCGGAGACTGTCGGTCCATTCTCCGCTGATAGCCAGACGATCTCGTAGCGCGGATTTTTTCCGCTTGCTTGGGAGCCAAGTGACGGGATTGGGAAGTGAGTGCGGCAGTTAAGGCAAACAGCCTCTTTTCCTGCAAATTCCGCTAAATGGGGAATGGGATGATCGCACTTGGGGCACCTGACTTCCAACATCGCTGCCCCTCGTATCGAGTCCATTTTGCGGTTGATGTCAAAACGAACCGTTTGAGATTCAACAACTGGTGAATTGGTTTTTTGAATTCACAAATGCCCCGACAGGGAGCGGGACAGCGTGTCAGACGCAAAACAAATACCGGGCTGTGTTTTTTTCGCGTCCGACTTAGTCGGTGCGCGAGCCGTAACAGACACAGGTCGCGAGATTCCGCTATTTCATTATGAAGTGGCGGTGATTGTCGGCGAGGGTGAGCAATTCGAGCTGCAGCAGGATAGGAATCGACGCGATTACTTTCGCTGGTCGGAAGAGCAGTTTCTGGCCCTCCACGGGGTCGCGGCTGCGAAGCTGAGCCGGATGGCAGAGCCTGCGCTGGAAGCGAATTGTCATGGATGGACTTTTGCAGCCGGACGCTATGGCATCAAAGACGAGCATGTCAGCGGCATTTTAACTGACCAGGGCTATGCGGCTGTCACGGAACCTCAAGACGGTGACTTGGCGGTCTATTGGGATGGGACTTCAGCGACTCACTCGGGAATCGTGCGGCTCTCGCGCGGCGGAGTGCTGAAGGTCGAAAGCAAATGGGGACCCTTTTCCGTTTTTGAGCACCTTCCAGATGCCTTTAACTATCCCGGAGCGGTTTGTGCAATTTACCGCAGTCCTCGGCAAAATCACGACTTGGTAATCCGTACTACAGTCGGTTAGGTCCTCGGTTAAGTCCGTTGGGCTGCTTCATGTTCGGCCGCGGCGAGGGAGTCGGCGAGTTTCCGCAGTGAAGGTTCGTCGGAGGGGAGAAGGTCCATGAAGCGGGGGCGGGTTTGGGCGTTGCCGATGTGGTAGAGGTTTTTCAGGAGCCACTTCAGCGGGGCGATGTTGTAGGCGGCGCCGTGCTGGGCCCGCATGAGCTCGACGGGCGCGAAGAGGGCCGTTAGGCGGCGGACTTCTGAGAGGTTGTTAGCGAGGAAGGCGGCTTCGATCCGGCGACTGAGGTTGGGGAAGACGACGCCGGAGCCGGTGGTATAGCCATCGGCAAGGCCGACGACGCCGGGTACAAACCGCTCTGCGGCGCCTTGGATTTTGAGGACGGCGGGGTTGGCCGCGGTGACGACTGCGGAGGTCGCTTCGAACGGAGCAGAATCGCAAGCGCGTTTAACGGCGCAGA
>DASXLL010000148.1:0-33896 GCA_036496265.1 Pirellulaceae bacterium
GAACCCATGCTGCCCATGATGAAGGCGGAATCGGTGACGCCGAAGGCGACGCGGCGGGCGCGGATCATGCCGGTGCCGACGAGAGCGGCGCTGACCTTGGCCATTTGCATCAGCGAGAGGATACCTTCGTGCATGCGGGCGCCGCCGCCGGAGCCGCTGATTATGATGAGCGGGAGCTTTTCGTCGGTGGCTCGTTCGATGAGGCGGGCGAGGCGCTCGCCGACGACGGAGCCCATGCTGCCCATGATGAAGGCGGAGTCGGTGACGGCGAAGGCGACGCGGCGGGCGCGGATCATGCCGCCGCCGGTGACCGCGGCGTCTTTCAGGCCGGTCCGCTTTTGCTCGGCGACGAGGCGGTCTTTGTAAGGCTTTTGGTCGGCGAATTCGAGCGGATCGCTGGGCAGCAGATGGCCGTCCCATTCTTCGAATGTGCCGTCGTCGAGAACCTGATTGATGCGGTCGAGCGCGGAGACGTAGAAGTGATATTCGCACTGCGGGCAGACGTTGAGCAGCTTCTCGGCTTCTTTGCGGTAGATCGCGGCTTTGCAGCCGGGGCAGCGAATCCAGAGCCCCTCGGGGACGCCGCGCTTGGTGCGTTTCATGGGGGAGGCGGAAGTAGCTGCCATTCAAATCACCAAGACCACTGGTGGGCACAGCCCACCCTACTAGCTGCTAACCTGCCAAAGCGGGCGTCGGCGGGGTGATGTCGATGGCTTGCCAGCCGCCGCATTCGCATTCGGCTTTCCATAGGTCGCCGATTTCGGCGTGACCGAGGGCAACGCGAACAAACGTGGCGAGCGGCTCGGGCACCACGACAGCCACCGTACCGCTCTTATGTTTGCGAAGCAAGCGCGAGATGATCGCCCGCACGCGTTCCAGGGCCTCGCCAACCGGCTCGCCTTGCGGCGGGCAGACGGTTTCGGGGTGGTCTTGAAGCTGCCGAAACACCTTCGGCTGACCGACGCGGACTTCGTCGATTAGCTTGCCGTGCCACAGGCCGTGGTCGAGGTTTTGCAGCTCGTCGAGCGTCTTGAGCTTCAGTTTATGGTCAGCAGCGAGCAGCTCAGCCGTCTGTTGAGCTGACCGGCAGGGGGAGACGTAAACGTGGTCGATCTTGATGGCATGCAAATCAGAGATCAGCTGGCCCGCCTGTCCCTGTCCCGCGCTACTGAGCGGAATGTCCAAGGTCCCCTTAATGCGGCCTTGCTCGTCAAAATCGGTCGAGCCGGCTCGCACGACAATCATCTGGACCATAAATGTTTCGATAACCTCCGGTTACAGACCGCCGGTGTAAAAAGGCTTCGCGACACGGGCAAGATGCCCGTGCCACCTAGGGCAAATGCAATTTGCATTCCCCGCGCAGGGGCTGACGCAGCACGGGCCCAATGCCCGCACGCCCTTGGTTCCTGAGAAACGGGAAGAAGCAAACGGCAGCCAAACGGCGACCATTGCTGGAAAGTCCTGTGGGGAGCCAAGCGGCGACACAACGCGAATGACGCTTTGGTCCCGACCCGGCTTAGCCGCTTTGGCCGGCGAAAATGGGCTTCGCGGCGGGCGACTGAGGGTCCATTTTACATTCGTGTAAGATAAGCGTCAGTACCGGTGTGCCGCAGAAGCGTCGGCTTGTAATGCATTATTTCAGAATTTTATTTGACACGTGACGGCATGAAAGGCTCTCAAGAGGGTTGCTTTCAGGCCGCCAGAGGCGCGCCCCACGATTAGAGGTCGTGGCTGCGGGGTAGTTCGGCGAGGCTTTCCAGGCCGAAAAGCTCGAGAAAACGGCCGGTTGTGCGGTATTTCGGCGGTTCGCCTTTGGCGGTCGGGCGCTCGAGGGCCAGGAGATCCCGACGGATAAGCTGCGAAAGGAGCGCCCCGCTCGGCTTTCCGCGAAGCCGCTCGATCTCGGCTGCCGCGACCGGCTGATGGTAGCTGACAATTGCCAAAATATCGATCGCGGGCTGCGATAAGCGGGCTTCGCGGATGCGGCCATGAAACGCGGCTGCCAAGGACGCGAACTCCGGTCGAAGGGATAGACGGTACCCCGGTCCGACCGATTCGATTGTGTAGGGAGCGCCTTGGGTTTTGAATTCGACGTTGAGGTCACGGACAATATCGTCGATTTCCGCCGGCCGAACGCCCCGCATCAGCGCGGCCATTCGCTCGCTCGTGAGCGGCTCGCCGCTCGGATGGCCGACGAACAAAATGGCCTCCAAGATGCTACGCGGCGTGACTTCAAACGGCGGCTCGGCTGTTTTTTCCGCCGGGGGCGGCTCAATTTCAGCCTGGAATTGGACTGAAATTTCGTCGCCCGACGCGGAATCGATCTGTTCCGGATAGGGATCGGCTCCTTGAGCTAGTAGAGCCGCGTAGGCCTGGCTCAATTCGTTCAACGACAGGCCCTGGTCATCAGGCTCAACAAAGCCATCAAGGCCGAGGGATTCGACGGCAAGGTCGGGGTCGGCGGGCAGCGTCTTCATCGGGGTGGTTTGGCGACTAGCCATGTAATCGGTTATAGACGTGCCGGGAATCGCCGGACAAGGTGGATGTTGGCACGACTTCTGCTCGCTGAGTTCTGTGGACGACATTCAAGGGGAGGAAGCCATGCCAGAGAAAGCCACCATCGAAAGGGCAAAACAGGATAAACGCGAAGGCAAATCAGCCAGCACGCAAGCCGGCGAATTCGTGAAGGAAGAAATGCACCACATTCGCGAAGGAAGGCATGGTGCGCGGTCTGCGAAGCAAGCGATTGCGATCGGCCTGTCGAAAGCAAGGCGGGCTGGTGTCGATTTGAAGCCGCCGAAGAAGGGTCAGACGAGCGAAAAAACGCGCAAGAGTGCAGAGCGGGCCTACGAGCGCGGCCATGGCGAGCCGGCCAAACGCAAGCCATCGGCCAAGCGGTCGAGGGCGATTGAGCACGCGCTGGAACGTGAGGGTCATTCTGCGGCATCGCATCAGGCACTGTCACGACAAGCTCATTCCGCCGCGCGGAAGCGGAGCGCGTCGGACCGGCATGAGGCGGCAATGAAAGCGGTCCACACGAAAGGCCATGCTGAGTTGTCGCGAGCGGCGAAAAAAGCCGCGCGAACTCGAAAAGGCCGCGGGCATTGAAAGCCCGCCACATACTCATGGCACAAGCCGCGAAAAAACTCCGTCTCGCCGCTGTTGGCGACTTGCATTATGGCAAGACGTCGCAGGGGTCGCTGCAGCCGCTGTTGACGCAGATCAACGAAGCGGCGGCCGATATCCTCCTGCTCTTGGGCGATTTGACCGACTATGGCCATCCCGAGGAGGCGGCGGGGCTCGCCAAAGAACTCAGCTCGACGATCCGCATTCCGATCATCGGCGTGCTGGGGAATCACGATTATGAATCGGGTCAAGAAGGTGAAGTGCGGCAAATTCTCGAGCAAGTCGGCGTGAAAATTCTTGACGGGGAGGCGTGCGAGGTGCTCGGGATTGGCTTCGCTGGCGTCAAGGGCTTCTGCGGCGGATTCGGCAATCGGGTTTTAGCGCCGTGGGGCGAAAAAATCGTCAAGCTGTTCGTTCATGAAGCAATTGAAGAGGCGCTCAAGCTGGAATCGGCCCTGTCGCGATTGCGGACCGACCGCCGTTATGCGCTGTTGCACTATGCACCGATTGCCGCCACGGTCGAAACGGAACCGCTGGAGATCTATCCGTTCCTTGGCTGCAGCCGGCTTGAGGAGCCGCTCAATCGCTATCCGCTCGACGGCGTGTTTCATGGTCACGCTCATCATGGCGGCCACACTGGTAAAACCAAGAGCGGTGTGCCGGTCTATAACGTTTCGCTGCCCCTGATGCAGCACATTTCGCCGGACCGGCCGTTTCATCTAGAGGAAATCGCCACGCCGGCGCCAAAACTGATGGCGGCTGGGGCTTAAAAGGCGACCGCTCGGCGAGCGAGCAAGTGCCGCTACAACACTGCAAAAACGGCGGTATTATCCCGCCGTTTCGCCTTGCTGAGGCGCAGGCGTTGGTTCCGCGGAGGCCGGCTCGCCGCTGGTGGCCGTTGTGGCTGGCGTTGCCGGCGGGCCTTCGGCGGGGCCTGCTGCGGCGGCGGCAGCGTCCTCGGCCCGCTTGCGGCGTTTTTCGTCGTCGGCCGCCTTCTCGGCTTGCTCGGCCAGAGTTTCGGCTTGCGTGACGATCGCGTTGACCTGCTCCTCGGTCATGCTGCCCATTTCCATGAGATCGTCGGGCTCGATGACGGAGAGATCGTCGTAAGACAGGTAGCCCTGCTCGACCAATCGCTGGGCGAGCTCCTCGGTCATGCCTTCGATCTGCATGAAGCCGGCGACAGCCCGCTCGATTTGTTGCTCGAGCTCGTCGTTGGTCATGATTTCGATGTCCCAGCCGCAGAGCTTGCTGGCGAGACGGACATTTTGCCCCTTGCGGCCGATGGCGAGTGAAAGCTGGTCCTCGCGAACGAGCACGATCGCCCGACCAAGCATGTTGCAGAGGAGCACCTGATCGACTTCGGCGGGCTGGAGGGCCGCGCGGATCAGTGTTTCGGCGTCTTCGTTGTAGCGGACGATGTCGATCCGCTCGCCGGCCAGTTCATCGACGATGTTCTTGATGCGATTGCCGCGGACGCCGACGCAAGCGCCGACGCAATCGACCCGCTGGTCGCTGCTCGATACGGCGACCTTGCTGCGGTGCCCCGGCTCGCGGGAGATGGCCTGAATCGAGATGACGCCGTCGGCGATTTCGGGGATTTCCTGCTCGAACAGGCGCTGCACGAGCTGCGGCCGGGTGCGGCTGAGGACGACTTTCACGCGGCTGCCCTGTGGTTTCACTTCGAAGATGACAGCCCGCACGCGCTCGTTGGGATGGTGGCTTTCACCGGGAATCTGCTCGCTACGGGGCAAAATCGCTTCGATGCCGTCGAAGGCGACGATGGTGGCTGGGCCTTCGTTGCGTGTGACAACGCCGGTGATCATCGCGCCGATTTCCGCGCCGAATTTTCCGAGCAGCGAATCGCGCTCCGCTTCGCGAATTTTTTGAATGATGACTTGCTTCGCCGTTTGGGCCCCGATGCGGCCGCTGATTTCCGCTTCGTCCATCGGCTCGCCGGCGTGCGTGCCGGTGATTTCGCCCGTTTCGCGATTGATGGTGACGACCACATCAGCCAATTCGCCATAGTGCTTCTTGGCGGCGGTGATGAGGGCCGATTCGATGGCCTGAAACACAATCTCCTTGTCGATCGCCTTCTCGCGATGGAGCGAATCAACAATGCGGAGCATATCGGCAGGGTTCATGGTCAAGCCCTTGCAGAAGGGTTCAGGGTTCGGGGTTCAGAGTTCGAATCAAGTCGGTTGCCGGTGGCGGCGTCAAACCAGTGGAGGCGGTTGGGGTTAATTCCAATTGTCAGCGGGTCGTTTAATTTCGGCAATTCCAGGTGGGGGGCCAACTGGATTGTGATCAGCTGCTGGCTCGTTTGCCCGTTTTGACCGGATACGTCCAGTTGTGCGTAAACGGCTGAGCCCAGGGACTCGATCGAGGCTACTTTTCCTCGCAACGTTGCGGGTGATTCACTCTGAGCATCCTCCGGCCGGAAGCCGCACAGCAGGCGGCCTTCCTGCGAAGGAGCGACGCCGCTCAGTGGCCATTCGATGCCCGAATTACTCGCAGTGAATGTTGGCGAGCCGCCGTCTCGTTTTAATTCTCCTTCGATGCAGTTCATCCCTTGTGGTCCGAAAAATTCGGCCACGAAGCGATTGGCTGGTCGATTGTAAATCTCGTCTGGTGTTCCGGTCTGCTGCAATCGTCCTTTGTCGAGCACGGCGATGCGATCACCCAGCGCCAACGCTTCCGCCTGATCGTGAGTGACATAAATCGTGGGCATACCCAAGTCGCGCTGCAGTTTTTTTAGTTCTCGCCGCAAGCCGCGACGCAGGGGTGCGTCGAGGCTCGATAACGGCTCGTCGAGGAGCAGTGCCGCGGGCTGCCGCACGATCGCCCGGCCTAGAGCCACTCGCTGCTGTTCGCCGCCCGACAGTTCGGCTGGATAGCGATCGAGCAAATGGCTGATGCCGAGCAGGTTGGCAACTTCGGCGACCTGCGTAACTCCTTGCTGTCCAAATTCCAAATTGCCCCGCACCGTCAGGTGCGAGTAGAGCGCCAGGTTCTGAAACACCAGCGCTACGTTTCGCCGATGCGGCGGCACGCCCGTCACATCGCTATCGCCGAGGCGGATACGGCCCGCCGTCGGTTCGTCGAGTCCCGCAATCAGCCGCAAGAGGGTTGTCTTGCCACTGCCGCTGGGCCCAACCAACACCAACAACTCGCCGGCGGCCACATCGAGATCGACGGCGTCCAAGGCTCGCGTATCGCCGCGAAAAACCTTGGAAAGGCCGCAAATTTCGATGCCTGCCCCGCGGCTCATTTTTCGTGCAACCAATAAAAAAACGCGATCTACCCTTCCGAGCAGCTCGCGCTGGTAAAGCTCGAAAAATTGTTGTGCGACAGCGACTTGCGCCGATTGCCGCAACTTCAAACCAGAATATCGGTGAGCAAAAATAGTGTCAAGCTGGCAGAGTCGGCAGTCGCCCGGGCTGCCTGCCTATCGCGAGTGAAAAAGGAGATGTTTCCTAGTCTGATCGAGAGCAATCAAGCGGTACTCCAAATGATTGTATCTGCTCGCGCCAAGCGCCATACTATTTTTCACCGCCGCGCCGCTCTCGCCGCTTTGTATTCACTCCCGTCTCCCTCCCGCCTCTCTCATTCGCATGTCTCAGGCCCTCACCCTGCCGTCCACCGATGCGCCCATTTCCTCGCCCGCCGAGCCGGCGTTCGTCGCGCCGCATCCTGGCTCAAAAGCGATGCCGCGCTGGAACACGGGCGAATTGATCGACGTGCCGCGCGTTGGCTGGCGCAACATTTTGGCGATGATCGGGCCCGGCATCGTGCTGAGCGCTTCGGCGATTGGCGGTGGCGAATGGCTGCTCGGGCCAACAGTCACCGCCAAGTATGGCGGTTCGCTGATGTGGTTGGCGGCAACCAGCATCATCTTTCAAGCGATCTACAACATCGAAATTAGCCGTTACACGCTGTATTGTGGCGAGCCGATCTTCAGCGGCAAATTTCGCACGCTGCCGGGACCGGGGTTTTGGCTCTTCGTCTATTTGCTGTTCGATTTCAGCGCGCTGTTTCCGTATTTGGCCGCGAGCGCGGCGATCCCGGTGGAGGTTCTGGTGCTCGGCGGCGAGTTCCCCCAACATGAAACCGTGGCGTACCACTGGTGGCTGAACAAAGTCATTTCCAGCTTGATCGTGATGCTCGGCATGCTGCCGCTGATCTTCGGCGGCAAAATTTACAACTCGCTAAAGGTCTTCATGAGTCTGAAGCTCGTGCTGCTGTTTACCTTTTTGCTGGTGCTCGGCGTGCTCTTCTCGCGCCCGGCCACGTGGGGCCAAATCTGGGGTGGCTTTTTCAAAGTAGGGAACGTTCCGGTCCAGCGCGGTGAGGACAAAAATGGCAACGGCGTTCTCGATCCGGGCGAAGACTGGGACGGCGACGGCCATCTCGATGTGGCTGAATCATTGCCACCAACAATCGACACGAATGGCGATGGCAAGTTCGATGCCTGGGAAAAAGACGCCGCCGACAAGCCGATTAAATGGCGCGACATCGATGGCGACGGCAAGCGCGATGGCGACAACGTCGAAAATGTCTTTGTCGAGTTATTTCAGCGCGGCCGCTTTCCGAAAATGGACTTCACGCTCGTGGCGTTCATCGCTGGCCTGGCCGCGATCGCCGGCAACGGCGGATTATCAAACACGCCTGTCAGCAATTACACTCGCGATCAAGGCTGGGGCATGGGACACTGCGTCGGCGCGATTCCCAGCATGGTCGGCGGCCGTGGCATCAGCCTCACACACGTCGGTTCAGTGTTCGATGTCAACGAGCAAACGCTGCCGCGGTGGCGACGTTGGTACAAGCATCTGATGCGCGATCAACTTTTCGTGTGGTTGCCGGCCTGCCTCATCGGCGTGGCCCTGCCGAGCATGCTCTCGATCGAGTTCCTGCCGCGCGGCACGGAAGCCGACCAATGGAATTCGGCCGTGATGACCGCGGAAGGGGTCCGCCAGCACGTAACCAATCCGCCGTCGGGAGTTCTGGTCACAGCGGCCGGCCTCACACCCTATTTGGCCGGCCCTGCTTGGGGACGAATATTTTGGACCCTAACCCTCCTGTGCGGCTTCCTCGTCCTGGCTACCTGCTTCATTTCGACTTCCGAAGGCATCGTACGCCGCTGGGTCGATGTGTTCTGGATCTCCAGCCCGCGACTGCGCAAGGTTGATCCAGAAAATATCCGCTACGTCTATTTTGGAGTGCTCGTCTGCTACGCCGTCTTCAGCGTCTTCACGTTATGGTTGAACAAGCCGGCTCAACTCATCACCTGGGCCACGCTGGGCTATAACTTTGCGATCGGCTTCAGCTGCTGGCACACGCTGGTGCTCAACCGCATTCTCCTGCCGCGCGAGCTGCGGCCGGGGGTGTTTCCGTCTGTCGCACTGGTTGTGGGCGGAGTTTTCTTCTGGATTTTGGGCACGGTGGCTGTGCTCGATCAGTTGCAAAAGGCCGGGCTGCTGCACCTGTGACCTATGCGGTGGGGTCGATTGCCGACTACGCTCTCCTGCTCGCGGTGATTATCATGGAAGCGTCTGTCGCGTCTCTCCCGCGCTGTGTTTTGCCACTTCTCGCGCGATTGCCGGCTGTTAGCGAATGGAAATTTCGACGCTCGTCAGCGTTCTCGACCAGCCGCATGTGGCGGCCGATCATTTGCAAGCCTGGGGCCTGCGCGATGTCGCGCGGGCGCAGGGGATATTGCTGGAATTGTCGGAGACGGGGCTGACATTGGATTTGCTGGCTGCTATTTGCGAGCAGCTCGCCGCGCATTTGCCGATCACTCCCGATCCCGACGCGGCGCTGGCCGCTTTTGGCCGCTATTTGCTTGCCGTTCGCAGCCCGCTGGGCTTGGCAGCGCTCTTCGAGCGTGATCCGGCGGCAATGCCGGTGCTGCTAGGAGCGATGTCGCTCGGCCCGCGTTGGGCGGAACTGTTGATTTCTGATCCGGAAGCGTTTGACCTGTTGCGGCAAACGGTCGGTGAGGAAATTGCTCGCAACGCGTTAGTCGCAGAACTTGTCGCGGAGGTTGAGGCGCTCGACGATGAAGAGGCGCTGGCCGCAGCGCTTGGCCGCGCCCGCCAGCGGCAATTGCTGCGCATTGCTTACGCCGACGTAGTCCGACAGCAGCCATTACGGACAACCTTTGAACAGCTTGCTAGCCTGGGCGAAGGGCTGGTTGAGGCCGCGTTGACCGCAGCCTGGCGTCGTGTGCGAGCCACTGGCTCTGCGGCCCGGGGCGCTTTGTCGAAAAACGGAGCTGTCAGTGGCGCCCGCTGCGTGATCATCGCCATCGGTCAGCTCGGCGCGGCGGAGCCTGGCTACGGCTTGCCGCTGCAATTGCTGTTTGTCTTTGAGCCGCCCCAGGCAGGTGCTGCGGCGTTGACTGCCGCGGTTGAGTTTTTCGACCGAATGGCAAAAACGGTCAGCCGCGTTTTGCGCGACGCCGGCTGCGAGGTTCAATTCTTGCCTTTGCCCGACAGCAAGAGCCCGCTGCTCGCGCATACGGCTGACGATTTCCTTGTGGGCTTCGACAGTTTTGGCCGCACGTGGCATCGCCGGGAAATGCTCGAGGCGCGGTCGATTGCGGGCGATCAAGAATTGGGCCGCAGTGCTCTCAGCCGCTTGGAGACTTGGATCTTTCGCCGCTATTTGAGCCGCGCCGACGAAACGGGCATCAAAGCTCTGAAGCGCCGCATCATGCTGGCAGCGACCATTCATCAAGACGATTGGCAAAACGTTCGCCAGGCGCGAGGCGGACTATACGACATTGAGGAGACGGTCGCTCTGTTGCAGCTTTTGGCTGGTGGCGACCAACCGGCCGTGCGTTGCCGCGGCGCGTTTGAGGCACTGGCTGGCCTGGAGCAAGCGGGCACGATCACTCCCAACGAGAGCCGGGAGCTCGACGACAGCTACGGCTATCTGCGCCGTTTGGAACACCACATCCAGATCTTGCTCGGTCTGCAAACCAGTGAGCTGCCCAATGATGTGCGGCTCATGGAACATATCGCGAGCAATCTGGACTCCAGCGCCGGGGATACAGCCGCATTTGAATTGCAGCTCCGGGAGCGACTGAGCCAAACCTGGCAAACGCTCCACCGCTTGCTGCAATCGGCCTTTCCCGAAGAGCCACCGACGCCACGGGAGGTCGAGCTCTTGCTCGATCCAGCGCCGCCGGCGGAAGAAATTCGTGCCGCTCTGACACCATTCGGCTTTCAGCAACCTGCCGAGGCTTTGGCGATGCTCAACGACCTGGCGAGCGAGCAAGTCGCCTATCTTTCGACGCGGCGCTGCAGGCATCTGCTGGCCACGATCCTTCCGCAACTTCTCTGCGCCGTCGGTCGCACATCGCAGCCAGACCGGACGCTCAGTGATTTGGTGCGCGTCGGCAGCTCGCTCGGCGGGAAAGGGGTGCTGTGGGACTTGTTTGGATTCCATCCGCCGTCGCTCGATCTCTATGTCCGGCTCTGCTCAGCCAGCACGTACCTGGCCGACATTCTGACGACAAATCCGGGCATGATCGACGAGCTGATCGACTCGCTGCAGCTGGATAAGCTGCCCAGCCGCCAAGATCTTGAGGCCACGCTGACGGAATTGTGCCGCGGAGCGGCTGACACGCTGGATGTGCTACGGGATTTCAAGAATGCGGAGCATTTGCGAATTGGCGTCCGTGACATTTTGGGCAAGGAAGACATCGACCAGACGCATGGGGCGCTCGCTGACGTTGCGGAAACGTGCGTGGCCCACGTCGCGCGAATGGAATTTGATCGGCTGGTCGAAAAATACGGACAGCCATCGATTGGGCCGGGGCCGTTTGAAGGGGAGCCGTCGCGACTGGTGATTCTTGGGCTTGGTCGGCTTGGTGGCCGCGAGCCGAACTATCACAGTCCGCTCGATTTGTTGTTTCTCTACGAAGCGGAAGGGACGACGCAGCCGAGTGGTCGATCGCGGCGGCAGGAACGGACGGCCAACAATCATTTCTATACGCAGCTCGTGCAGCGGATCATCAAGCAACTCGGCGAGCTGACGCCGAAAGGCCGCCTGTACACGGTGGAGATGCTGCTGCGGCCGATCGGCATCGGTGGGGCGCTGGCGATGACGTTTGACGATTTTTCGCGGCATTTTCAAAATGGCGCCGCAACCTTGTGGCATTGGCAGGCGCTCTGCCAGGCGCGGCCTGTGTTTGGTGAGCATTCGGCGATGGAAGGGGTGAACAATATCATTCGCCAGCGCATCTCCGAGCGGCCGCCGCAGGAAAACGACCGGTCCGAGCTGCGTCGCAGTCGGCTGCAATTGGAATCGGGCGCAAGCAGACACAATCTAAAGCGCGGTCCAGGCGGCGTGCTCGATGTGGAGTTCCTTATGCAGTTGTTGCAGCTGCAGCAGGCTGGCAACAAGCCGAGCGTGTTAGTATCGAGCACTCAAGCTGCAATTGCTGCCTTGGCCGATGCCGGCACGATCCCGAGCGAGACGGCGACCGCCTTGGGGGATGCCTATCGGTTTTTGCGGCGCGTCGAATCGGGCGTGCGGCTGCTCGACACGGCCCAGCGGCACGACTTGCCGGCGACACCCGCCGAAATGCAACGACTGGCGCTGCTGCTGGGGCACGGCAATCCCGAGCGGCTCCGGCAGCAGTGCTTGGCGTATATGGCGGAGACGCGGGCTATATTTGACCGGCTCACGGCCAGCGTTTAGCTTCATAGCGGGTTTTTCAGGCAGGAGATTCGTTGATGTTTGGTCTCCGATATTCGCTGTTGCGCGCTCTGGCGACGCTCGTTATCGTTCACTGCGCTATCTCGTGCGCTGCGGAGCCGCAACGCGTCTCTAAAGTGCCCACGCTCGACGAGGTTATTGCATCCGGCCACGACCTGTGGGGCGAGGCCGCGATGGCGCAGCCGAACGGGGCGAGTTATGAGTTCTTTGAGCCACTGCTCGCGCCGCTGCGGTATGTGCACGCCGATTTTCGCTATTACCCTCTGGTCCTTAGTGCGCCGCGGGCGAAAACCAAGGCTCGGCTAATCTCCAACGGCAGCGGAGTGAATCTGCGCGGCGGGTCGCGAAGTTGGAAGGAAGTTGGCACGCCGATTGTCTTTCGCGTTGGTCCGGATGAATTCCGCTTTGGCGATCTGCGCGAGCGAGTGTCATTTCCGGAGCTGGCCGAGGGCTGGCTGCCGATTTATTCGATCACGTATCGGCATCCGTCGCCTTCCGGACCGGAGTCGATGACGCCGATCGACCAGCAGCCGACCAAAAAGGAATCGGAAACGTATCGGCTCGAAGCGTTCGTTAGCACCGATTCAGCGATTGCCGAAAACGCTGTTGTATTCGTGCAGTTTTCGCTGGTCGCGGGTGCGCAGGGACAGGTTACGGTAAACGTCGATCCGCCGGGCGACAGCCAGTTTGCCAAAGGTGCGATCAAGAACGAAACCGGCGAAACGGTCGCGTTGCTCGACGAGTCATGGAAATGGGAACGACAAGGCGCGCATGCTGCGCTCACGCCTGGCAAAACGGCAACGCTGGCGATTATCACAAAACCGTTGGCGGAAAATAAGCTTCCGTTCGACGCCAAGGCCTACGACAAACACCGCGAGCTGACTGTGCGCCATTGGAAGGAAATTATGGGGCGGGCGATGAACGTTGAGTTGCCCGAGCCCCGGCTGAATCACGCCTGGAAAAACCTCATCGCGCAGAATTTCATGCTCGCCAACGGCGACCGGATGCTGTATAGCGCCGGCAATCAGTACGAAGCGTTGTACGAAATGGAAGGGAGCGATGCGGTGCTCGCTCTTCTAGCCTGGGGCTACGCCGATGAAGCCCGCGAGCTATTCGTGCCGCTCTTGGATTTCACACGGAAAGGCCTGGAAGCCCACCAGGCCGGCCAGAAGATCAACGACATCGTCCGTTATTGGTGGCAAACGCGCGACACGCCGTGGGTCAAGGAGATGCGGCCGAGACTGGAGCGCGAATTCGATCGCATCGTCAGTAATCGCAATGCGACCACCGGCCTGTTGCCGAAAGAACGTTACTGCGGCGATATCGCGACGCCGGTTAACTCGCTCTCGGTCGAGGCGAAGGTTGTCCGGGCGCTCCGCGACCTGCCGCCAGTGTTGCGCGGCATCGGTGATGCCGAATTCGCGGATCGGGTCGCGAAAGCCGAGGCCGAAATCCGGCCGAAAATCATGGACGCCGTGATGAAAAGCGTCCGCCACGATGTGTCACCGCCGTTCGTGCCCATCGCGCTGCTCGATAAAGAATCGATCCACGATCCCATCACCGCGACGCGGATCGGCAGCTATTGGAATCTGATCATCAGCTACGTCACCGCCAGCCGCATTTTCCCGCCTGGCTCGGCTGAGGAAAAATGGATCCCCGCATACCTTGAGCAGCACGGCGGCCTCTGCATGGGGATGATCCGGGCTGGCGGCGCTCAAAATACGTTTTGGACCGGCCCCGATCGGACGAATCCGCTCTACGGCACTCGCTACGCGCTCGATACACTTCGCCGCGACGATCCGGAGCGGGCGCTCGTGAGCCTCTACGGCATGCTGGCCCACGGCTTTACGCGCAACACGCTAATCGCCGCCGAAGGTAACACGCTTGCGCCGGTCGATGACGGGGGCCGCTTCTTCTATTGCCCGCCCAACAGCGCCGGCAACGCTCATTTTCTTTCCATTCTTCGCAATCTGCTCGTGCAAGACTGGGACTTCGACGACGATGGCGAGCCGGAAACGCTGCGTCTGCTCTACGGCACGTCCCGCCGCTGGCTGGAAGACGGGAAGCAAATCGTCGTTGAGCGCGCGCCGACGGCTTTTGGCCCGGTCTCCGTACGCGCCGAATCACGACTGAATACTGGTCAAGTGGTCGTGAGTGCTGACCTACCCTCCCGCAATCCGGCCAAACGAACCATGCTTCGCGCCCGCGTTCCCGACGGCTGGCGGGTAACTAGCGCCAAGATCGATGGCAAATCCTTGGCCGTCGATGGAAACGGCAGCGTTGATCTAAGCGGGCGAACGGGAACGGTGACCGTGACGTTTGCGGTCAGCAAGTAGCGGGCGTTCGGACGAAATGGCAACTGTCAGCGGCGCAGCGGCGGCAAGAGCACATGGCCGTCGCGATACAGCACGTTGTACGCACAGAAGGGAATCACGTGTCCGCTGGGCAGCACGTGATGCGTGCAGCATTTCATGACGCGGCGGACGTCGAAGTTATAAGCGTCGAGAAAGCTGGTGATCGTGATGCGGAAGAGGTTTTCCGCGCCAACGTTCAAATCCAGGATGTTCCGAAAGAATTCATCGCTCGGCAAAGGCC
The DNA here is from genome assembly GCA_036496265.1 of Pirellulaceae bacterium. GTDB lineage: Bacteria > Planctomycetota > Planctomycetia > Pirellulales > Pirellulaceae > CAYLLN01. The sequence goes on from DASXLL010000148.1 coordinate 14,449, forward strand.
CTGGCCCGCAGTCGCCACCGCAGCAGGCATTGCGAGCGAGATATTGCTGAATTAAATCGCGCGACTTCTCACGCGTGAAGCTCACGCCGTTGGCGAGGAGGTCGAAGTTGGCGCTGGCATCGATAAAGCGGGTCAGCGGCGTGGCGGTGCCATCATGGCGATACGCCATGGCGATTTGATGGCAGTTGGGATGAGCGCAGGGGAGCGGCAGGAAATCGTCGCTCGTGAAGAGGCCGCGGGTTTGCGCGGCGATGCCGTGGATGACGTCGGGAAACGTGATCCGGCGTTCAAGTTGCTCCGGCAAGACATGGCGACCGGAATAAGTGGCAGGCTGGAAGCTGATGCCGGTGATAAATGTCCGCGCGAGGACGAAGTCGACGAGTGGGCCGAGTTGATCGTCGTTGATGCCAGCTTGCAGCGTGGGGACGAGCGTAACATGAACGCCGGCGTGGCCGAGAGCTTCAAGCGCGGCCAATTTGGTTTCTAAGAGCGGCTCGCCGCGGAGCGCGCGATAGACATCGTCGTTCAGCCCGTCAAATTGAAAGTAAATCTCGACTCGGTCGCGATGCTTGGCAACTAAATCTACCAGCTCGGCATCGCGGGCGAAGCGGATGCCGTTGGTGTTGATCATCACATAATCGATTTCACGCGAGAGCGCATAGGTGATGATTTCAGCCAACTGCGGGTGCGTCGTCGGTTCGCCGCCGGAAAGCTGGCAGATTTCGGCGCGGCCTTCGACTTCGACGAGCCGGTCGATTTGCCGTTTGCAGTCTTCTAATGGCAGATGTTTGCCGCCGGGGCTGCTGCCGGCATAGCACATCGGGCAGGTCAAATTGCACGACGACGTGATTTCGAGAACGCCGATGCAGGTGTGCTGCTCGTGCTCGGTGCAGAGGCCGCAATCGAGCGGACAGCCGCGATTGGGATCGACGCCCATTACGGCGGGCATCTTGGCAGGCAGCGAAAACTCCAGGCGGTCGTACCAGCTCACGTCGGAACAAATAAAATCTTCGCGCTCGCCATGCTCGGGACAATTCTTGCGGAAATAGACGCGGCTGCCACGAGCAATAATCTTGGCCGGAACCACCGCCAGACATGTTGGGCACAGACTCTGTGTCGTCCCCAGAAATGTATAGTCGCGATGCCGAACGATTTGCTTAGCCGCCGCGGCCACGCGGCGAGTCGGCTCTCGCGAGGGTTCTACTGCCTCAATGAGTGGCAATTCCTTCACGCCGTTTTCTCCGCCATCGCCAATCGCTGCGCATAATCGCTCGCCATGTCCCTCACCCGTCGGATGACCTGGCCAATCACGATGCCGGTGAGAGCCAAACTGAAGAGCGTTATGAGCTGTCGCGTTGGCGGCACGGCATGATCGGCGTCGAACCATTTTTTATCGATGAGGCCGACGAGCGACCAATAGCCGAGCATGCTGGCCACCGTCGCAAACCATACGAGGCCCAGGTTGAAGCGCAGGGCGGCGAGCGCGACGATCAAAAAGTAGCCCAGAACGAGAGGACTGAATGGACCGGGCGCGTTAAGGGCGGCCAGTGATGTCAGTAGCAGAATATCGCAGGCCGTGGACACATACTTCAATGCGGCGGGAAATATCCGCAATCGCAGGCACATCCAAATCGCGAGGGCGACCATCGTCCAGGCGACGGCGATGAGCGTCGCCTGGCGGTGAAACGGCAGATGCTCGGGGACAGCCTTTTCGAAGCCGTAGAAGCGGAGCAGCTCGATGACGTAAAACGCGCCGATGGCGACGATGCGGAGCAGGTTGGCCCGCGCTTCGCCTTCGTATTCTTGCCAGCGACTGGCAATGAACCACTGACGCTGTTGAATGAGCGTTGCGCCGCTTTTAATTTCCAGTGGACTTGTCATGGCGCGCTTGGTCGTGACTTGGGACGGGTGATCCATAACAGCCATGTGGCAACCACTGCTGCGGCCGCCAAGCCGGCCCCGACGGCAATGATAAACCCTGGATTGTCTTGGAAATCAAACAAAGTAAAGGAAACCAAGCCCGCTGTCGTACAAACAACACCGAATGCGATCGTGGCAGCGATGCTAATGACCCAGATGATTGCCGCGGAGGCAATGAAATCGAGAATTTTGCTCCCGATCGTCGGTTTTTCGCCCAGTTCCTGGCGACGCCGGCCAACAATCACAGTGCGGATGAGAGCCGGCACGGCGAGGACGATAAAAAACGTTCCCAGACCGGGCGCGATCATGAGCGCGCCCATCGCCACGGCGACAAGGGTCATGATCAGAAACAGCGTGGCGAGTGAAAACTGGTTCTGAGTTTGCAAAGGCGCTATGGGCCGCGGCGAGGCATATGGATTGATGTCGTGTGTCGCACCATGAGCCTGCGCGCGGCAGAGCCAGCACTGCGAGTCTGTGCCTTCGAGCGGAGCGCCGCAGTCAGGGCAAACTTTCGACATAAGGCTCGCGATTTCGGGAGCTCCCCACTACTTATCCACTGCCCAAATATTCCGAAACACCACCGGATTCCCATGGTTTTGCAAAAAGAGTCCCAGCTTGTCAGGACCTTCCGGCCGATAGCCGGGCGTGCCGGCGGTGAGCTCGAGATTATCGTGAATGATGACACCGTTGTGCTTGACGGTGATGCGGGCGTTGGTGGTTTTTTTGCCGGCATCGTCGTATTTCGCGGCGGTGAAGTCGATGTCATACGTTTGCCACGAGAGCGGCGGGAAGCACATGTTCACGATCGGCTTCGACTGCTTGTAGATGCCGCCGCATTCGTTGTCGGCGCCTTCGAGTCCAAAACTGTCGAGCACTTGCACTTCGTAACGGCCTTGTACATAAACGCCGCTGTTGCCGCGGGCCTGACCGCGCGATTCGGGCATGAACGGCGTGCGGAATTCAATGTGCAGCGAGTGGTCGCCGAACTGATGCTTGCTGACACAGCCGGTCGCGCCGAGCAGGTTGCCTTCGACGAGTTGGCCCTTCTCAAATGCGTCGGCTGATGTGCCATCGAACAAGACGATTGCGGCTGCCGGAGGCGATGCGCCGAGCGTGGGGCTTTTGCGTTCGATTTTTTTCAACTCGCCGACTTTGTTCTCACCGTGCGTGATCGTCATCGTCCCGTCTTTGATTTTGGCGGTCCACGTGTCACCGGTGACTTCGACTGCGCCGTCTCTCGTTTCCCCTTTGCCGGGTTTCGTATCGTCGCCGCGCCGCCAGCCTTCACCGGGCAGCCCGCCGCGGTAGCCGACGACATCGAATTTGCCTTCGCCGAGAGCAACGACTTGAACGCCCCACTTCTGATCGCCAAGCATGCCGGCGTATTCCCCTTGCAGGGCGAAATCGGATCCCGCATCGGCCGGGTTCGTAAAGGCCGGCTTACCGTCGGCGGCGAGGAGCAGGCTGCCGCAGAGTAGGCAGAGAACGATCCAGCAAGAAAGCTTCCAGCGCATGTCGGCATCTCCCGATGACATCACATCTAGCCGGAACCAAACTTGATTCCGGAAACTTGAACGTAAAACGATGGCGGTGCTCGGGAAGCAGGTTTGCTCCCGGCTATTATGTTAGGTGGCCCAGCGACCCAGTGGAACGGATCATGCGGCAGCCGATTGACGTGTTGGCCGATTATTTGAATTTGGCCCGAGCGGCGGGCTTGCGACGGCAGCCGCTGGTGCGCGACCGAGCGCTACTGCTGGCCGGCGTAATTGCAGCGCAGATCGACCTCGAGCCGATTGCCGGGGCATGCCGCGACGAAATTTTGCGGCATAACCAGCGGCATTTAGTTGGACGTTGGCCGACGATCGCCGTGGCCCTCGGGGAAGAAGATTTTCAAACGCTCGTCAATCAGCTTTCCACGCGTTACGGCCCTGAGCGAGTGGAGCGAATGGTCGAACAGCTCGAGATCGACAATCAAATCAAGCGTGCCGATTTTGCCAGCGACGGGGAATTCGCGGCCGCACTCTTGGGTAAATCGTGGGACGATTTGGTGCGACGGTTTGGCGATAACACGTAGCCCGCATTTCTCACAACGTGCAGCGCGCGACGCAACCTCGCTCCCAAGCTCCGCTTGGGAGCGACCGGCTCGGAAGCTCCGCTTCCTGCCGGCGAAGCGGAGCTTCGCGTAAGTAGGTTCCCAAGCAGAGCTTGGGAACCAGGCAACCCTCACCCTCTCCCTCTCCCAGAGGGAGAGGGAGAATATTGGGATCGGTTCTGAGGATTGACCGCTTGGCGAGGCAATTGCGTTTTGCAGCGAGCGGAGATCGGCAATTGATTTGAGACCCGGGAAATGACGATGCACTGAAACGAGGCCGTGTCTTCGCGTTCGGAGAAGTGTCGTTATGTTCAGCCGGCCGATGTTGTTTTTAGGCGTGCTGGTCGCTGCAGTCGTCGTGCCGTATGTCTTGCTCGACGAGCACTTGGCGGAATCGGTCCATGGCGCGTGGGACGGGCTGCTGGGACGGGTGCAAGAGGAAAAAGACGAAGCCCTGAATGCACTGCATGCGGCAAATTATTCGCCAGCCAGCGGGACGACAAGCCAGGGAGCGCCGACACCGATTGAGCAAATCTTTCGCTTTGACCTGACGCCGCAATGGGTGGCCAGCCGCTGGCCGCGAGTGAGCACCGTCGCGGGCAGCGATCCCGATCAGCTTGGAATGCGGGTTGTGCTCGTGACTGGCACGCGGCCGGATGATATCGCTGGCTCGCTGACCTATTATTTTGATCGCCATCATCAGATGCGGCGAATAACGTTCACCGGGTTGACGCGGGACCCACGCCGACTGCTCGCAGCCGTCGTCACGCCGTATCGGCTGAAGTCTCAGCCGACCACGGATGCGGCATATTATATTGGCGGCGATCCGAAGGATCCCACGAGCGAAGTGATCGTCCGGCACATGCCCGTGCTCGTGGCCGAGGCGGGAATTGCGAATGCCGAAGTTGAAGTCGATCTTTCGCGAGGCGATTCATTCAGCGGCAGCAGCCGCGATGAAGAAGAAGGCGCCGGGAAAATTCTCTCGTCGATATTCCGGCGGTGGTAAATCGCGGACTTGGGAGGGTGAAGCTCCCGCTGAGCCATGTGTGAGGCAAGAGACGGCTCGGCAGGAGCCTCGCCTTCCCGTGTGCCTAAGGATTCGTGCCTGATGGTGCGAAGCCGGGTGTCAGTGAAGGTGATGGCGAGCCGAAGCCGGGTGTTTGGGGCGAGCCAAACGACGGCGAGGACGACGTGCCGCTCGCTGATGGCGACGTTCCGAACTGCGAGCCAGCGCCGCCTGCTCCGCCGCCGATTGGTGGCGACGTAACCCCCGCTTTGCCTTCTAATGTGCGAAGGCGTTCTTCAAGGCTGTTGACCGCGTTGATCAGATCAGCGACTTGCCGCTGTAAAGCAGCCATGGCCAACGGGTCATAAACAGTCGTAGCACCGGTGGGACCTGCGGGCGGCAAAAAGCCGCCGCCACGCACAGCGTTTTCAATTCGGTTGATCAGCGGGCGGCTCGGCCCGCCAATTCCGCCGCGCGCCGGCCCCTCGGCCGGGACTGAGCCTGGATTCTGGGCCGTCGGGCTGCCAAATCCGCCGCCAGGGGCGCCGAAGCCGCCGGTTGATGGGCCACTGGCGGCGCCCGGGGCTGCGCCGGCTTCGCCGAGACGAACCAGTTTCTTGCCAAAACGGTCGGCACTGTCGTAATAGCTCAATTCAACTTCTTGGCCCGGTCGTGCGGCGCGGATGGCGTTAATCAATTCATCGTCGGAATTGATTTTCATACCATCGATCTGCACGATCACGCCGCCGACGGGCAGATTCGCGATTCCGGCCGGCGAGCCGGGCTTCACGGCGGCGATGTAGGCGCCGCGACGCGTAGCGCGCGACGTCGACTGAGTGGCCGAGCCGACGGTGATGCCAAGTGAAGCGTTACCGCCGCCTGCACTACCTCCCGCGCCTGGCGCGCTCGGCGTCGATGACGGACCCGGCAGTGTGTCGTGCGGCTGTGCCGTAATGCCGCTGGACCGCGGCGATGATTCCGCAGGCAGCGTCAGCGGCGGATTCGTCGAAGATGACGGACCACCCGGGGGCGTGAGCGACGGTGCCGACGAGGGTGGTTGCAAACCGGAGTTGAACGAACCGGCGCCGGACTGTGTTGACGGCGTGGACTGCCCGCCGCCCGGCGCCGTCAGCGCGGGCGCTCCGGCTGGCGGCTCCGGCTGAGTGTTGTCCGATACTGTGGCAGGTGGAGTATTGCCGCGCGTGCCGAGAGTCACCGCCAGCGACTGTTGCCGCCCACCGCGATCGACTTTGAATACCATTTTCGCGCCCGCGGGCCGTTTGGCAACTCCATCGTAATCGTCGAGGTTTGTGATCTTTTTGCCGTCGATGTCAACAATCAAATCGTTGGCTTTCAAACCGCTGACTTCCGCCGGCGTACCGGGGCGAACCGATTTCACACGCACGCCATGACCGTTCTCGCCAACGTCGTCGAGTTCAGCACCGAGATAGCCGCCGGGCGCGCTAGCCGCCGCGCCGCCAACGGGATTTGCCGGCGATGGCAAGCCTTGTTCGAGCGCGTTGAGTGACGACGGCTGGGCAAAGGCCAAGCTGGCAATGAGTAGTACGACGGCGGCAAAGACAGTAGCACGCATGATTGGTTCTCCGCAGAAGGGCAGCGCGGTTTGGTTTTTCACGTTGCAGAATCGCATTATAGCCGAGGCCAAGTCGCGCGTCGCCAGGCACAGCGGAAACATGGCATCTCTTCGAGTCGGCAGCGCGCGGTGCCTCTGCACAAGATAATGATACGTGGCATACATTGCCGTCGCCGCAGACTGGAGGCTTCGGTTATTGTGCTGGAATGCATTCGGAAATACGCGTCGCCCGCTGCGATCCAGCGACTGACAAACAGGCCCTGGAAATCGCCGCGCGGGCCTGGCCGGCCACCGAGCGATTGGCCTACGGTCAAGCGATTGAAAATCTAGTCGCAAATGGGCTGGCCGATCGTGTTGTGCTTGGTGCGGCGCGGCAACAAAATCGTGTTGTGGCGGCACAAGTGGGCCAAATGTTGGCTGGCAACGCGGCGATTGTCTGGCCGCCACAATTTGAGGCGGAAGCCGAGATTGCTGATTGCGAGTCATTCGCTGCAGCGCTTGGCAAGCAACTGGCGGCGGCGCTAAAGCAAGGCGGCATGCACATCGCGCAGTCGCTGCTTGCGCCGGGCGAGGCGGAAAGCGGCAAATGGCTCGAAATCGGCGGTTTTTCACATGCCGCAGACCTGTTGTATTTGACGGCCGATGTCAGCCGAGGTCCCGCCGAACCGCCACTCCTTCCGTTTGCACTCGAAGCCTTCAATCCGACCGCCAAACCGCGGCTCATCGACGTTATTCAGCGCACATACGTCGGCACGCTCGACTGCCCACGACTCGATGGCCTCCGCAGCACGGCCGACGTGATCGACGGCTACAAAAGCGTCGGCGAATTTCGCCCCGAATTGTGGTTCTTGGTACGCCACGGCGCCGACGATGTCGGCTGTCTGCTCATGAATCTCCATCCCGACGTCCAGCATGCTGAAATCATCTATCTTGCGGTGACGCCAGAAGTCAGGGGTCGCGGCTGGGGACTGCTGCTCTCGCAATACGCATTGTGGCTCGCGCGACAGACGAAATCGCAGCGAGCCGTTTTAGCCGTCGATGCGGCCAATGAACCGGCAGTGCAGATGTACGCTGTCGCGGGTTTTGACGTGTTCGATCGCCGCGAAGTGTGGTTGCTGACTTTTCCGCAATGACGGAAGTCGCGCGGCATCAAGGATTTATGTCGCGTCAATTTTTGATCAGCAAATGTACGGCGGCGTTTACGACACATTGTCCACGCCTGTCGTCAGATGAGCACCAAATTTTTTTCCCTGTTTCATTTTGAGAATCGGCCGGTGAAAAGCAGCCTTTTCAAAGCCCGTGTGAAGGGTCGATGAATTTTTTGGTCCGAGGGAGCTAGCTTGCATCTTGCGATGCTAGCGGCGCGGGTTATACTCGGCCCCCGCGAATGAAATCCAGCGGGCGTCGGATGATGATGGCGCTCGTTACTCGTTAGGCAAATGCTGCCGCGCCGGCAGCCGACTGCGACCTCCGTCGCAGAGTGAAAACACTCGTTCGGAATCGGCGCTCAGCGTGCGCGCGAGAGGCAAGGACGTGAGCAAATTCGATACGGAGATCGTGTCAGCCGTGCATCGCGCGCTGACGGGGCGAGTCGGTCACGAACGATTTGCGGTCTGGTTCGGCCGCGGCGTGCGGATGGAGCCTTGCGGCAAGACGCTGCGCATCGCCGCGGCCGACGTTTTTCGCCTCGACAACTTGCGGCGCCTGTTCCGGGCGGATTTGGTGGAGGCGGCACGGATTGCGGGGAGTTTGCTCAATGTCGGCTTGGAGCAAGTTGAGTTTGTGGTGGATGCAAGCTTGAGCACTCGGGAGGGCGAGGCTGCCAGCGAGATTTGCGCCGAGCCACCTGCGACAAAAGCCGGCTCTCTCCACCAAATGCCATTGCTCGATGCGGCTGAGGCATCAGCGAAAAACGATGGCGTAATTCGCGCTGCCGATCGATTTGCCGTCAAGAATTCGAGCGGCGAATCGGGCCATGACAACCATCATCGGCCGCAACGCCGCCAGTTCGCCAATCTTGATGATTTCTTGGCCAGCGAAGCTAACCGCATCGCCTTAACCGCGGCGCAAACGGCCGCCACTCGGCCCGGCGTCTACTCGCCGCTGACGATCGTCGGTCCGCCCGGCTGTGGCAAAACGCATTTGCTCGAAGGCATTTGGCGGCGAGCGAAAGCCGGCAAGACGCTGCGGAGTGTGATTTATCTCTCTGCTGAGCAATTCACCAATCAATTCATCGACGCGATTCGCAACACCGGCGCGCCGAACTTCCGCCGCAAGATTCGCGATGTCGAAATGCTGCTCATCGACGACGTGCAATTCTTCGCCGGCAAGCAATCCACGCTCGTCGAGCTCGTCCACACAATTGATACGTTGCTGCGGGCCAACCGGCAGCTTGTATTTGCCGCCGATCGACCGCTGGCCGAGCTGCGGGGGCTCGGGCCGGAGTTGATCACGCGCTTATCCGGCGGCCTGGTTTGCACTCTCGAAGCGGCCGATTTCGCCACGCGCCTCGGGATTCTGCGGCAGCTTGCCGCGAAGCAAGAAATGACGATCAGCGACGACGTGCTGACGTGGATGGCCGGCCAGCTCGACGGCGACGGCCGTCACCTGGCCGGTGCTCTCAATCGTTTGCGAGCCGCCACTGAAGCACACGAAAAATCCATCGACCTCGAATTCGCGCAGTTCGCGCTCTCCGACTTAATCCAGGCCAGTCGGCGGCCTGTTCGCGTGCCGGATATCGTTGAAGCTGTCTGCGACGTGATGGGCGTCGAGCAGAAGGACCTGCAATCGAGCAGCAAGACGGCCAGCGTTGCGATGCCGCGGATGCTGGTCATGTTTTTGGCCCGCAAGTGGACGAGGGCCGCACTCTCCGAGATCAGCCGTTCGCTCGGCCGCCGCAGTCACAGTACGGTCGTCTCGGCTCAGCACAAAGTGACTGAGTGGCTCGCCGACGGTAAGACACTGCATCTCGGTCACGGCCAGTGCCGCGTCGAAGACGCCATCAAGCGCATCGAAGGCAAGCTCAAGCTGGCATAAGCGAGATGTCGTTGCACTCGCTCTATTTCCAATAGCCGGGAGCAAACTTGCTCCCGGTGATCCGCATATCGACGCTCCATTCGCGCTTCACCGGGACCAGGTTTGGTCCCGGCTATTAGCGAGACATTGCGTTACTCAACCACCGCCATCAGCGGCTCCGCATAATCGCGCCACAGACTTTCGAGCCGGTCGGGCGACATTTCGCCGTCATGAACCACAAAGCGGTAACGAGCCCGATGAATTGTCCCCGGCGCAATCTCCCAGTCGCCGAGAAACGACGGCGTGTAAACCATATACGGCATCTTGTCGTGAATCCGCAGCGGTTCGGGGAAGCGGAAATTGCCAGGATGCGTCATCAGCGCGATGCCGGCCGTTTGGCCTTCGACGAGACCGTGAATATCGCACCAGCGAGGGCGAGTGTGATTGCCTTTCAACCGATCGTCGCCTTCGGAGGTCAAAAAGCTGACTTCTTTCGGCGTCCATTGCCGCGCGGCGCGAATCGCCATGCCGCCGTAATGATATTCGGGCAGCTTGAGCGGGCTCTCGGTCGCGCAGCGAATCGAGGAGTCGATATCGAATAGCCAGTAGCCGCTCTTCCAGCCGGGCGTCCACACTCGCACGTCCCAGGTTTCGTTCAGCGCCACTTTTCCGCCACTCGTCTTACCGATTTCGCCCTTGTCGTTGTCAGCCGTGAGATCGACGTGCTCGTGCTCGGTCCGGAACGAGGCGAAAATCGGCCCGCTGGCACCGGCTTGGGCGCTCTTGAAGCGAACGCGCCCCTTGCCGCCGCCCAGATTCCAAAAATCGACGTCGCGGCCCTCGAACTGCGTCTTGGTGAACGCGAGGAATATCCCGCTTTGATGCAGATGATCCGGCGGCAGTTCATCCGTGACGATCGCGCCGTTTGGCGTCCGCACCGGGTGAATGTGAGCGCTGCGGCCGTACTTTGCGTTCACGCCAGCCGGCGGCTCGACGTGGGCCTTGTTGTATTGCAAGAGCGGCTTGTCGTCGTAGCGGATTTCGATAACACGATCGGTTTCCACCAACGCGACGTTGGCGGTCTTCTCGGCACTGCCGCGCTCCACGCGATAAGTCCGTTTTTCGCCAGCCGGAATTTTGCCGGTGGCGACCCACCAGATTCTGCCGCTGGCGTTATCGAGTTGCGTTGCAACGGGTGCCTGTTTACCGCCGCTGACGTCCAACAGTTTGAGCGACTCCGTTCCGCGGAGAGATTCTGGCAACACCATCGTGACCAACGCATCTGTGCGGTCATGATCGCCTGCGGCGACGCGGACAGTCGATTGTGCAAGTGCGTTGCCGCTGACAAGCGTGCAAACCACCAGTGCATTAATTGCCGCTAATCGATTCATTGGTCGTTGTCCTTCGCTCGATACAAGCCGCTCAATTCGTCACTTGTACGTGATTTGATTTCGTTTTGATAGTTGCAGCCAGCTCATTTTTTGGCGGAATCTTACGTGGTTGGCGTTTTGGCGACGCTTCGGGACCAGGTTTGGTCCCGGCTGTAGATGTGGTGAGCAGATTACAATGTACTCATGGGTAATCAGTTCCGGCCCGAACACCGCGTCCGCAAGCAGGCCGATTTCGATCGCGTGTACGCGGCCCGGCAATTTGCGGCCGACGGCGTGCTGATAGTCAACGCGGCGGAAAATTGCCTGACGCACTCCCGCCTCGGCCTGAGCATCGGCAAAATCGTCGGCAATGCCGTCGTTCGCAACCGCTGGAAACGGCTCATTCGCGAGGCCTTTCGGCTATCTCGAACCGAATTGCCAATGGGGCTAGATTTCGTCGTCCGTCCGCAGAAAGCGGCCGTGGCCGAATTCGAGCCGATCCGGCGGTCGCTTATTGCACTGACAGCTAAAATAGCCAAGCGCCTTCAGCGAAAACCAACAGCTGCGTCGAGCCGGGACCAAATCTGGTCCCGGAGAGCGGCCGAGTAACTCCGCTATTAGTTTTATTGTGTTCAACTGGCGAACAATTTCGCGTGTTCCCGCCTTCGCCGCCATCGGCTGCGTCCGCCTCTATCAATGGACCCTCAGCCCCTTCTTCGGCCGCCAATGCCGGTTTCAGCCGACTTGCAGCAGTTACATGATCCAGTCGATCGAGAAATACGGCGTTTTTCGCGGTGTTGCTAAAGGCGCATGGCGAATTTGCCGCTGTCACCCCTTGGGCGGCTCAGGATTTGACCCGCCCTAGGGATTTGCTGGCCAAGTCCACAAACACTTGACCGAACTGGCGCGTCGGTCCACATTGGAGGTAACCCACCACCGATTTTCCCGCCTTTATTGCGGAGCAGGCCTCAAAAAGCTTGCTCCGGCCAAACATGCGCCGACTTTTCCAATTTCTGGCCATTTTTGCGCTTTTATCCGCGGCGCTTGCTTCGCGGCCAATTGGCACCGCTGCCGCCGACCGCGTCCTGTCATTCAACCGCGATATCCGGCCGATCCTGTCGGGCAAGTGCTTTGCCTGTCACGGTTTCGATGCCAAAAAACGCGAAGCCGAGCTGCGGCTGGATACGGCGGAGGGCGCAACGGCCGAGCACGAGGGCGTCCGGGCGATCGTGCCCAGTGATCTGGCCAAGAGCGCGCTGTGGCGGCGGATCAACAGCACCGATGAAGACGAGGTCATGCCGCCGCCGGCATCGAAAAAGACGCTGACAAGCGCCGAGAAGGCGATTCTCAAACAATGGATCGAGCAAGGAGCGCCATACCAAAAGCATTGGGCGTTCGAGCCCATCATGCGTCCGCCAGTTTCTGCGGTTGATAGCGGGTTGTCGCCAATCGATGTTTTCTTGGACCAACAAATCCAAGCTGCCGGCTTAGCAAAGCAGCCGGAGGCGGACCGCGAGACGCTCATGCGGCGAGTATCGTTCGCGTTAACGGGCCTGCCGCCGACCGTCGAAGACTTGGATCGATTCTTGCCTAAAGACAACTACTACGAGGCCTACATCGATCATCTCCTTTCGTCGCCTCGCTATGGCGAAGAGATGGCTCGACATTGGCTCGATGTAGCACGCTATGCCGACACGCACGGCCTGCATTTGGACAACGAGCGGCAGATGTGGCCGTATCGCGATTGGGTGATCAAGGCGTTCAACGACAACTTGCCCTACGACCAGTTCACCGTGTGGCAGGTCGCCGGCGATTTGCTGCCGAGCCCGACCACTGAGCAGCTTGTCGCCACCGGTTTCAATCGCTGCAACGTGACCACCAGCGAGGGCGGCTCAATCGCCGAGGAATACGTCTATCGCTATGCCGTCGAGCGGGCGAGCACTTTGGCTCAAGCCTGGCTCGGCCTCACCGCCGGCTGTGCCGTCTGTCACGACCACAAATACGATCCAATCTCCGCGAAGGAGTTTTATTCGCTATATGCGTTCTTCCAGAGCAATGCCGACCCGGCGATGGACGGCAATAGCAACGTCACCGCGCCGTTCTTGAAGCTGCCGGACAAGCATCAGAAATCGGCAGCCGCAGCAGCCGCAAAAGTCGAGCATGTGGCTCGGTCCTGGCTCGACGCGCTGGCGGCGGACGTGGCTTATAACGACCCCGCTGAAGCCAAGCCCGACCCAGCCCGCAAGGAAGTCAGCGAAGTTTTATTCGATGACGCTTTTCCGCTTGGTTCGATCAGCAAGAGCTCGTCGCGGAATGCGATCGTGACGATCGTCGATCCGCCGTTTCAAGCCGCGTCTGGCCGGCGAGTCATCCGGCAGGCGTTTGCCTCCAACTTGACCGACACGATCGAGTTCAAACTGCGGCCGATCGTCGTCCCGGAAAATGGCCGCATCGAATGCCAGGTTCGCGTCGAGCCGCAAGACCTGCCGAAGTCGTTTGCGATTGGACTTGGCACGGCTGGTAAGCGAGCGGTGAGCACCAAGTCGGTGGGATGGGTTCGTGACGGCGACCGGCTGGTGCGCAAAAGCGGCCCCAAGGACCACGTGGTGACACCCGGGCAGTGGGCAAAGCTGCTCATCAAGACCGTTGATCTGGGCCTCAAGCCCGGCGATACCCTGGGCGGCCTTTCCCTGCAGCAAAATGGCGGCGTCTGCTACTGGGACGATGTTCGCCTTGTGGGCGAGGCCAATCCGGCGAGCGATCCGCTGGAGTCGCTGAGCGCCTGGCGGAAATCAGTCGGCACGACGCTCCCGCCCGAATTGCCGGCCGAGCTAAACGACATTATTAAAGGCGGACCGTCAAAAAAGCTTTCCGAGGAAGAGGCGGCAAAGTTGCGGCAATTTTACGTCGCGCTGATTGCCCGCCCGGCGAGTGCCGAACTCGAACAAGCTCGCGTCACTTGGGAAACGGCCCGCGCGGCGCGAATGATCGCCGAGGAATCCGCGCCGGGCACGTTCATCTTTCGCGACCTCGAAAAACCGCGCGAATCGTTCGTCATGATGCGTGGGCAATATGACAAGCCTGGTGAAAAGGTCGAGCCCAACGTGCCCGCCATTTTGCCGCCAATCAAAAACGTCGAGTCGGGCCGCCGGCTGACGCGTCTCGATCTAGCGCAGTGGCTAGTGGGTGCCGACAACCCGCTGACGGCCCGCGTCGCCGTCAATCGGTTGTGGCAACAACTGTTCGGCACCGGCCTCGTAAAAACGAGCTATGACTTCGGCTCTCAGGGCGAACCGCCGAGCCATCCTGAGTTGCTCGATTGGCTCGCGGCTGACTTCCGCGACAACGGCTGGGACGTCAAGCGCTTCACGAAGCAGCTCGTCATGTCGCAGGCGTTCCGGCGGTCGGCTGTCGTTACCCCTGACATGTTGACCAAAGATCCGCAGAATCGGCTGTATGCTCGCGGACCGCGCGTGCGGCTGGATGCGGAGCAGGTTCGCGACAATGCACTATTCGTCAGCGGCTTGATCAACTTGAAAATGGGCGGACCAGGCGTGAAGACTTATCAACCGCCGAATATCTGGGAACCGGTCGGCTATAGCGATAGCAACACGCGGTTTTATTTGCAGGATCACGGCTCGGCGCTCTACCGGCGGAGCATTTATGCGTTTTTGAAGCGGACCGCGCCGCCGCCCTTCATGTCGAATTTCGACGGCCCCAATCGCGAGCAAGTCTGCACCGTCCGCGAGCGGAGCAACACGCCGCTGCAGGCACTGCAGCTCATGAACGATACCCAGCACTTCGAAGCGGCGCGGGGGCTTGCCGAGCGACTGCTGGCCGAAGGTGGCTCGACCGACGAAAACCGGATCGCGTGGCTGTATCGCACAATTCTGAGTCGGCAGCCGCTGTCGGAAGAGTCGGCGTTGGTCAACAAGGCTCTAACCAAGCAGCGCGACGTGTATCGAGCAGACATCAAGGCCGCCGAAAAAGCGATTCAAGTCGGGGAATCCTCGCCAAAGAACATCGCGCCAGCGGACGAGACGGCCGCGTGGACGATGATCGCCAATTTGCTGCTCAACCTCGACGAAACCGTTTGCCGCAACTGAAAATCAAGAGATCAACCATGGATCCGCGTTTGGAACAGCACGCAGTTTTGACTCGTCGCCAGTTTTTTGGGAACACTGGCCTGCGGATGGGCGGCGTCGCGCTGGCGATGATGGCGGGAAATCGCGCTTTTGCGATCGAGCGTCCGTCAGCGGTGCGGATGCATCAAGGGTTGCCCGAGCTTCCGCATTTTGCGGCCAAGGCCAAGGCGATTATTTACCTGCACATGAACGGCGGGCCGGCGCAGCTGGATACTTGGGATTACAAGCCGCAGCTCAAGGAGTTTTTCGACAAGGACCTGCCCGATAGCATCCGCAACGGCCAGCGGATCACGACGATGACCAGCGGTCAGACGCGGTTTCCTGTCGCCCCGTCGATGTTCAAGTTCGACCAGCACGGTGATTGCGGCCGCTGGGTCAGCGAGCTGTTGCCGCACACCGCCAAGTGCGTCGATGACCTCGCGCTCGTCAAAACCGTACACACCAACGCCATCAACCATGACCCGGCATGCACCTTCGTCATGACCGGCAGTGAGGTGCCCGGCAAGCCGAGCCTCGGCTCTTGGCTCGCGTATGGCCTCGGCAGCGAAAGCAACGACCTGCCCGCGTTCGTCGTTCTCACGCCCACGTGGAGCAGCGGCTCAGCGGCCCAGGCGCTCTTCACTCGCATGTGGTCCAGCGGCTTTTTGCCGGGCAAATACACGGGCGTCGCCCTCCGGCACGTCGGCGACCCGGTGCTCTACGTGCAAAATCCGCCGGGCGTCTCGACCACCAGTCGGCGAGCGATGCTCGATACGTTGAGCGAGCTGAATCATCGCCAATTCGAGAAACTTCACGACCCGGAAACGCAAACGCGCATTTCCCAGTACGAGATGGCCTTCCGGATGCAATCGAGCGTGCCGGAGTTGACCGACATCGCGAAGGAGCCGCAGCAGACGTTGGATTTGTACGGCCCGGAGGTGACGCAGCCGGGGACGTTTGCGGCGAGCGCCTTGCTCGCGCGGCGGCTCGTCCAGCGGGGCGTCCGCGCGGTGCAGATTCTGCATCGCGGGTGGGACCAGCACAACAACTTGCCGCGCGACATCCGTTCGCAGTGCTCCGATACGGATCAGCCGACGGCCGGATTACTGGCTGACCTCAAGCAGCGGGGCATGCTGGACGACACGCTGGTCGTTTGGGGCGGCGAATTTGGCCGCACGGTCTATTCGCAAGGCAAGTTGACGAACGAGAACTACGGCCGCGACCATCATCCGCGAAATTTCTGCATGTGGCTGGCCGGTGCGGGCGTCAAAGCCGGCATCTCGCACGGCGAGACGGATGATTTCAGCTACAACGTCACCGACAAGCCCGTACACATCAACGATTTCAACGCCACGATGCTCCACTGCCTCGGCATCGATCACGAGCGATTCACGGTCAAGTTCCAAGGCCTCGACCAGCGCCTGAGCGGCGTCGAAGGCGCGAAAGTCATTAAGGAACTATTGGCTTAAGCGTTCGCAACTAGCCGGGAGCAAACCTGCTCCCGGTTCGTGGGGCAGGCTTCCAGCCTGCCGTTCTGGTTTTGGCAGGCAAGATGCCTGTACCACCTCGATCTCCGAGACCACGTTTAGTCACGGCTATTGAATTACGCCGCACGGCCGCACATTCGCGCCCTGGCGCTTCGTGAGTGAGTCACCCAGGTCCGCGCGGGCGTCCTCCGCCAGCTTGAGCAGCCGCTGAACGACGTCCGGATGCTGGGCGGCTACGTCGCGCGTCTCGCCAATGTCGTCGTCGAGGTTGTAGAGCACCTGGCCGATCGGCTGGATGAGGTATCCATGCCGGCTGGCGATGCCCCGAAGGCCCGACATGGCCATCGACTCGGGTTTGAGATTGTCGAAATTGGCCGGCTTGCCGTTTTTGCCCGGCGGCTGAGCCGGCGTGAGATATTCATGCGGCACGTGCAGCTTCCACGGTCCGCTGCGAACCGCTTGCAACTCGTCACCGGCATAGTAATAAAACGTCTCGCGCGGCTTGGCCCCGGGCTGGCCGGTAATGAGCGGCCAGCGATCCTCACCGTCGATTTTGTTGCCGGACAACTTGCCGCCAACCAACTTGGCGAGCGTCGGCAAAAAATCGAGCGTCGAAAGCAGCTCTCCGCAAGTGCGTCCCGCGAGAATTTTTCCAGGAAAGCGCATGATGCACGGCACGCGAATACCGCCTTCGAACGTCGTCAGCTTGCCTTCGCGGAGTGGCCCCGCGCTGCCGGCGTGATTGCCATACGACAAAAACGGTCCATTGTCGGTGCAATAGATCACCAGTGTCTTTTGCGCGAGTCCATTTTTCTCGATCGCCGCCAGCACTTCGCCAATGCCGCTGTCGAGCTCCTCAATTACGTCGCCGTACAGTCCCCCGCCCGACTTTCCCTTGAATTTTTCCGAGGCAAAGATCGGCACATGCGGCATCACATGCGGCACGTAGAGGAAAAACGGCCGCTCTTTGTTCTTTTCGATGAACGCCACCGCCCGGTCCGTGAATCGCCGGGTGAATTGCGATTGATCGGGATCGAGCTCGACGATTTTGTCGTTTTCGATTAGCGGCAGGCTCGGAATCGTCTTCACGACCGGGTGCAGCGGGCCGTTGTCGTTCGAATAGGGCAAGCCGAGGAACTCGTCGAAGCCGTGTTTCGTCGGCAGGAACTTGTCGCGATGCCCCAGGTGCCACTTGCCGAAAATGGCCGTCGCGTAACCAGCGTTTTTGAGCATTTCCGGCAGCAGCAATTCGCTTTCCGCGATGCCCACGTTGCTCTCATGGTTGAGGGCGCCGAACAGGCTGACGCGATTGGAATAGCTGCCCGTCATCAGCGCGGCCCGCGAAGCCGTACACACCGGCTGAGCGACATAGAAGCTCGTGAATCGCGTTCCTTCCGTCGCTAGTCGATCGAGATTTGGCGTCTTGAAGTTTTTGGCGCCGAAGCAGCCAACATCGCCGTAACCTTGGTCGTCGATAAATAGGAGGACGATGTTCGGACGATCTTGGGCAGTGGATATTGGCGGTGCCAGCGCGCTAAGGAGGACGATCGCGAGCACGAAAACGGCAAAAGAGCGGCGGCGAATCATGGCGAGTGGTCGGTAGATAATTGAGTTGGCAATAAACCTACCCCCCATCGTATCACTGGGCTCCCTCGATTGAATGTGGGTAGCGGGCGCTATATTAGGAAATAGACCAACTCCCGGCTGCAACACGACCCCAGCGAGCGGAAACGGCTGGACCGACGCGCGGCGGATGGACGTTTGATGAATTGCTGGCCGGCTAGGCCGTGATGGTATAATGCCCCGCTGGAAAGCTGGCGGGGGTTTTATGCGCAGTACGATTCTCGAAGTTGTGATGCTGATTCTCGTGGTCGTTTTGACCATCGGCTGGTGTATTGATCATCAATCGACTAAAGCGACTGAGTCGCGGACGCTCCGGGTTTATGTTGCGATGTCCGCGGAACTCAGCAAGCGCGGAGTTGCCTCTCGACTAATCGGCGACGAAATCGAATTCAGCGAAAACGGGGTCGACTGGAAAAAAGTGAGCTTATCTAACTCTGACGTAATGAAGCCTTTGGACCGGACGGCTGAGGAACCAAATTAGGACAGCCCAGCCAACTCGCGTCTAGCTTCCGCTCATTCGGTTTTCATTTGCCAACACGGCAAACGGCATCATGACCGTTAACCTGCACATGGCCTACTACAATTTCCGCTGCGGCCGGGCACGATGAAGGTCACGCCAGCGGAGGCGGCCGGGCTGACGGGCCATTGCCGGACGTTTGATGAACTGCTGGCGTAGTTCGCGAAAAATAGACCTACTGGCCTGGAGTAGTAAACGGCCCCTTGATCTCCAGGCACAGCTCAACCAATCTGCGCTGCCGCTCCTGTGTTAGGTCGTCTCTGTAGTTATCAGCGCGCAAGTCGGAGAACTCACTGTGCCCTGGATCGTCGGGGGTCGGGCGCGGATCAATTGTCATTCCGGCCTGCCTAACGTCAGACGCTCGAAGAACGGCGATGTAGTACGTCTTTCCGGGCTGGCCGAGTGCCGCTTCTTCGATGGTTTTGTATTTAGCCCTGGACAGCGACACGCCAGTTGTGTCTCGTTTTTTGTGTGGTCCAAAGGCTTGGTCTAGCGGCTTCTGCGTCTCAAAATCGAACCAGCATTCCGGAACTCTCCGGAAGAGAATTTCGTCGTCGGCAATGGGGTCCAGGCCATTGGCCACGAGGCCGCCTCACAGCTAGTTGATGCCAGACATGGGCTGCCGAAATATCATCTGAGCCCCATCAAATAGCATGTACTCGACAGACCCATCATCCCAGACGTGAATTACTTCGACTTG
>DASXLL010000149.1:0-59909 GCA_036496265.1 Pirellulaceae bacterium
GCACTGCCGGTGGGCGTCGAAAAAACGCCCATTGGCCCGCTCGATCAGTGTGGCGTATGGCAAATCATTTCGCCAAGCAGTAGCCAAAAAACCGAGAAATCAGCCCGGAGTGACGCCAAACCAGCAACACCCGCAGCGAAACCGGTGGTTGAAATAGCATGCAATCTGGCGAGTCGAACGGAAAGCGATTTGCGCGTGCCTGAGCCGCTGCTGAAAACGCAGACGCTGGCGGTGATGGCGGCCGGATGGATCACGCGGCCGATTTGGTTTTATTTTGTAGCGGCCGCGTGGGGTCTGGCAGCGGTGGAATGGTTCCTTTATCAGCGGCGGTGGATTAGCTGATGGACGGAAACACGTTAGCCCTCGAACTGACACATCCGGCGCGGCTGGTTTGTCTGGCGGTCTTGCCGGTGCTGGCCTGGATTTTCATTCGCAGCCTCGTCGATTTTCCCTATTGGCAGCGAATCGTGTCGCTGGCGCTGCGGTCGCTAATTGTCGTGCTATTGGTTCTGGCGCTGGCGGGTTTAACGCTACTAAAGGAGACCAGCGAGAAATATGTCGTGTTCGTGGTCGATCGTAGCACGAGTGTCGGCGACGAATCGACTCGGGCCGCGGACAAGTTCCTGGAGGATGCGCTGACGAATGTCGGAGCCAACAAGTATTCGATTTTGCCGTTTGCCAGCGAGCCCGGCCAAATGCAACAGTCTGTCGCGGCTGTGGAGATCGAATCCAACGAAAGCGATCCGCAGAAAGCAAAGGCGCTCCGCGACGGCACGCGAATTGACGCGGCGCTGGAGGCCGCGGTGGCCGCGATTCCGCCAGGCTATGTGCCCAGCGTGGTGCTGGTTAGTGACGGCAACGAGACGCTGGGCGACGCGTTGAAAGCCTCGCTCACGGCAGGGTTGCCGATTTCGACGGTGCCCCTGGCAACTCGCAGCGATCCAGAGGTGCAATTGGCAGCCGTTTCATTGCCGGCCCAGGTTCGGCAGGGAGAGCCGTTCAACGTCGAGGTGGTGATCAACGCCAATCACGATGACGAGGGGACCGTGACGGTGTATCGCGGGGCTCACGAGGTGGTTCGCGAAACGCGGGCGATCAAAAAAGGAGAAAACCGATTTCGATTTCAACAGACCGTAACCAGCGAAAGGCTGGCTCATTACACGGCCCGCGTCCAAGGTTTGAAGAACGACACGTTGCTCGACAACAATTCGGAGAGCGGGTTGGTGTTCACGTCGGGCAAGCCGCGTGTCCTGATCATCGAGAGCGATCCGAAATTGATTCGCGAGTTGACGTTTGCCTTGGAGCAAGAAGACATTCAGGTTGATTTGCGTCCGCCGACGGGAATGCCCGACAACCTCGCGGATCTGCAGAACTACGAGCTACTCATCTTGTCGAACGTTCCCGCCACGGCGCTCTCGCAGCGGCAAATGGAAGTGGCGCGAACCTTCGTGCAGGATTTGGGGGGCGGCTTCATGATGCTCGGCGGCGAGCAGTCGTTCGGCTTGGGCGGATATTACAAATCGGTGCTCGAGGAGATCTTGCCGGTCCGAAGCGATTTCGAGAAAGAGAAAGAAAAGCCGAGCTTGGGAATGGTCCTCGTGATCGACAAATCGGGCTCGATGGGGGGCGACAAGATCGAAATGGCCAAGACGGCGGCCCGCAGCGCGGTCGAGCTGCTCGGAAATAGCGATCAGGTCGCTGTGATTGCATTCGACGGCGACACCTACGTCATGAGCGACATGCAATCGGCGGCGAACAAGCTGCGAATTGCCGACGAGATCGGGCGCATCGAGGCCGGCGGCGGAACGTCGATGTATCCGGCGATGGAGCGAGCGTATGAATTGCTGGCAGCGACGCCAGCCCGCCTCAAGCATGTGATCATCTTGACGGACGGCATCTCGGAGCCGGGAGATTTCCTGGGGGTCGCTGCGACCATGCAGTCGGCGCGAATCACCTGTTCAACAGTGGCGATCGGCGAAGGCGCCGACAAGGACCTGCTCGAAGAGATTTCCCGCACCGGGCAAGGGCGTTTTTATGTCACGGACGATCCGGCGGCGATTCCGCAAATTTTTGCCAAGGAGACCGTGACGGCCAGCAAGAGCGCGATCAACGAGCAGCCCTTTGTGCCGCAGATCGTGCGGACGACGCAGACGTTTGCCGATTTGGATTTGGAGAACTCCCCGTTCCTGCTGGGCTATGTCATGGCGCGGCCGAAGCCGACGTGCGAGGTGATTTTGGCCAGTGAGAAGGGTGATCCGCTCCTGGTTTGGTGGCGCTATGGTCTGGGAATGACCGTGGCATTTACTTCGGACGCGAAAGCCCGCTGGGCCGCTGAATGGTTGACCTGGCCAGGATATGCGAAGTTTTGGGCGCAACTCGTACGACACGCGATGCGCAAGAGCGATGCCAAGGGAGTCGCCGTGGAAGTGAATCAGCGGGGTGGGCGGGCAATGCTAACGCTCGACGCAATCGACGCAGCGGGCCGGTTCATCAACGCGGCGGAAACCGAGATGACGATCATCGATCCCCAACTGGGAACGAAGAAAATCCCTCTCAACCAAAGTGCCCCCGGCCGATATGTCGCCGATTTCGGGACGCCGCTCGCGGGTGCCTATCATCTGGAGCTGACGCAGAAAGTAGGCGGCCAGGTGCTCTATCAGCAGTCGAGAGGAATTTCTGTCGGTTACAGCGACGAGCTACGGCTGAAGCCAACGAATGAAACGTTGCTCAAATCGATCGCCGAGGTCTCGGGCGGCAACTTCAAAATCAGTTCCGATGAAGTTTTTGCCCCGACGCAAAGCACAGCGCGTCGGCCGACGCCGCTCTGGCCTTGGCTTGTCAGCGCAGCCGCCCTGCTTTTGGTAATCGATGTGGCGCTGCGGCGAATCGATCTCAGTCTGACGTTAGGCCGCCAAAATCAGGATAAACAGAGCGTGAAGCCGCCCAGTTTCACAAAACAGCGCTCGGCGACGGCAAAAAACAAAGTCGCTGTCTAGAGTTTTTATTGCATTCAAACGAAAAAATGTTATTTTGAGGCGTCGCATGGGGGCAGTTTACGAAACCTCCTGGTTTGAGAAAGGGTCGCCATGACCGAAGCGATTCGAAACGGGCTTGATCCTGTCCATCGACGGCAACAGCAATTGCGGGCGTTATGGTTTGCGGCACTCGGGCTATTTGCCAGCGCCGCGATCCTGGTCGCGTTCGTCATTGTTCGCGCGATCAGCGGCTGGCATCCTATGACGGCCCTGATTTGGGGAGTCGCGATCGGCGGGCCCGCAATCGGTTTTATCGCCGGCAGCCTGTTGCGGCGCAAGTGGCGCGAAGCGGCCATTGCCGTCGATGTCTGCTATGGCTTCAAAGACCGAATTCTGACCGCGCTCGACTTTTTGGGGCGCGGGAATATCAACCACGTGCAGCGGCTGGCGGTGGATGACGCCATCGAGCATCTGAATCGCGTCAATCCGCTCCAGGTTGTCCCGGACGATTCGCCGCGCGTTTTGCCGTCGGCCGTGGTCTCGATGGCAGTGGCGATTCTATTGCTGGTCTATACGACGCCGCCCACAGCCAGCGCGAAGGCCATGGTCGCACTGCCCGAGATTGTCGATTCAGCCGATCGAGCGGCCGAAGAGCTAAAATCATTGGAAGAATTTGCCCGCGAAGAGCAGGATGCGGAAATCGAGAAGCTCGTCAGTGAATTGAAACAGGCCATTGAACAGTTAAAGCAGCCGGGAATCGAGCCACGTGAGGCTTTGGCAAAACTTTCGGCGATGCAGTCGGCGATCGAACAGCAGCAAGCGAAGTTCAACATGGGGCAAGTCGATGCGCAGCTCCAGGCCATCGGCAACTCGCTGGCATTGGCCTCGGCCATGGCGGAGGCGGGCAACGCGCTATCGAGCAAGCAATACGAAAAGGCCGCCGAAGAGCTGGAGAAGCTCGATCTGCCGCAGCTTGATCGACAGACCGAGAAAGCCATCAAGGAAAAGCTCGACGCGCTTGCCCGGCAAATGCAGGATTCCGGCTCCAGCTCGCTCGGCGCAACGGCGGGCGAGCTTTCGCAGGGCCTGGGTGGTGATGGCAAACGATTCAAGCGCAGTTTGAATCGCTTGGCCATGCAGGTGCGCAACCAGGCGAAGCGAACGAAGCTGAACGACCTGTTGAAGAAGCAATGCGACTGCCTTTGCGAATGCAAGGAATTGAAATGGGGCAAGGCCGCCAGTGGCAATCCGCTCGGTGAAGAGACGCCGAAATTCGGAGGCCAGTACGAATCGCGCTTGACCGGCCGCCAGTCGGATCAGGGGGAAATCGAGGTCGAAACAACGCATTCGCCCGAAGGCAAGCAGAACGCCCAACGCGAATATCGAACGACGTACGACAAGTACCGCAAGATCTCCGAGGCGGTGCTCGATAGCGAGCCGATTCCTCTCGGCCATCGCCAGACCATTCGCCGCTATTTCGAAGCCATCCGCCCGACCGATGCGGAAACGGATGCCACGCAAGCCGCTGCGAAGTAGCCTGTGGCCAAAGACAGATTGCCTCGGCCGCCGGCATTACAGCGGTTCACGGATCTCCGTGCCCGCTCGGGGGCATCAGCCGATTTTCTTCAGGAGAGCTAATGTCATGCGCTGGTTCCATGCCTTTGGTTGCCTGAGCCTGATAACCGCCGCTGTCCATCTGACGTCGCTTACTGCGCTCCATGAGACGCGGCTCTATGCTCAAGCGACGAATTCGGAGATCGATGAAGAGCTGGCGCGGCAGCGGCAAATTGTCGAGCGGTTTGTCGGAGTGTTGGAACGCAACCCGCGCCGCGGCACGGCGCTCGATCGCATTTACGGCTTTCATATCGAAAATGGCACGATCGAGAAGTTCGTCAAGGAATTGCGCGAGCGAGTGAATGCCCAGCCCGCTGACGGCAAAGGCTGGATGATTTTGGGAATTGTCGAAGCGCAGCGGGGTCGCGACTCGGCCGCGGTTGAAGCGTTGGCAAAAGCCCAGGAGCTGCGGCCGCTCGACCCCCTGGCGGCGTATTACTTGGGGCAGTGCCTGGTGCTCATCGGCCAGCCCGAAAAGGCGGTGGCGGCGTTCGAAGAAGCGATTGCCCGCAAGCCCGCTCAGGTCGATTTGCTGGAGATTTTTCAAGCCCTCGGCCGCGTCCATCAGCGGGCTCAGCGCAGCGACGAAGCGCTCGCGGTTTGGAGCCGCCTGGAGAAGCTTTTTCCCAGCGACCTGCGGGTGCAGGAGCAAATCGCGCTCACATTGGCTGAGGAAGGGCAGCTTGCTCAGGCTTTGCCGCGGTACGAAGCCCTGGCCCAGAAAGCGACGGACGACTATCGCCGGACGATGTTTCGCGTGGAAGTCGCTGATTTGAAGGTCAAGCTGAACCGGGCCAGCGACGGCATCGCCGACCTGGAGCAACTCATCGCCAAGCTCAATCCCGAAAGCTGGCTGTTTCGCGAGGTGCGCCGCAAGATCGAGGAAGTTTTCCTGCGGACCGACGATCAAAATGGCTTGGCCAAATACTACGGCAACTGGATTGCCAAGAACGGGGATGATGTCGAGGCGATGGCCCGCCTGGCGCGTGTGCTGGCTCGACAGGCGCGTGTGCCCGAAGCTCAAGAATGGCTGGAGAAGGCTCTTAAGCTGGCTCCTTCGCGGAAGGACTTGCGGCTGGCGTTCATCGATCAGCTTGTCGACGACCGGCGCTATGCCGAAGCGGGACAGCAATATGCGGCGCTCGACAAATTCGATCCGAACAATCCGGATTATCTCCGCGACTGGGGCAAGGTTCTGCTCCGCGATACAGATCGGCCCCAGGAGGAGCGGCAGCAAGCGGCGGAAAAAATCTGGCGGCGGCTCGTCGCCGCGCGCCCCACTGATCCCCTGATCGTGACCCAAGTCGCCGATCTCTTTCGCCACGCGGAAATGCACGAAGCAGCGCTGGAGCTCTATCAGCAAGCCGTGACGATCGCGCCACATTCACCGCAGTATCGCGAATATCTGGGGGAGTTCTATCACATTCTGAAACGCCCAGACGAGGCGGTGGCCACATGGAAGAACATGGCCGCCGGCGATCAGCGAACGGCGTCGAATGTGTCCCGGCTGGCGGAAGTTTATGCTCAGTTTGGCTATCTCAAGGAAGCCCTCCTGGAAATCGCCGCCGCCTGCGAGCTCGATCCCAAGGATTTTGCGCTGCAATTGAAAGCGGCGGAGCTGCAAATTCGCGGCGAAACGTATCCGGCCGCTCTGGCGTCGCTGTCGCGGGCCCAGAAGCTGGCCCAAAATGACGAAGAGCACGAGGCGGTTCTCAATCAGCAAATCAAGATTCATGTCCTCGAAAACAAGCTGGCCGATCTGGCGGCCCAGCTCACCGCCCAGACGAAAACAGCCGTGGCGACGTTTGACGATTGGTTTTTGCTGGCGCGGTATCGGGAGAATTTGCACGAGTATCCCGAAGCGACAGCCGCCATCAACGAGGCGCTGCAGCGGCAGCCCAATCATCTCCGCTCGTTGGCCTCGGCCGCCCGCATCGCCGAGCAAGCCGGGGACCTCAAGACCGCTGCCGATCTCAATCGCAAGCTGGCCGTGGTCGATCGCCGCGGAAAAAGCGAGTATCTGCAGCATGTTTCCGCGCTCGAAACGCAGCTTGGCCGTATCGACGAAGCGCTGGCCGCCGGACGCGAGCTTATCGCCGCTTCCCCTGGCAATGTCGAGACCTACCAATTCTTTGCTGACCTCTGCTTTCGTCTGAATCGTCCCGACGAGGGGCTAACGGCGCTGCGGCGGGCCACACGCGTCAATCCGAATGAACCTTCCCTGCTCATCTCGCTGGCCAGTGCTCTGGCCGGCCAGTTTCGTACTGACGAGGCCATCGAGCTTTATTGGCAGGCCTTTGAGAAGCACACACAACTGGACGACAAGCTCGGCGACGTTAGCAAGTTAACCGACCTGTATCTTCAGGCGAATCACTTTGACCAGCTTCTGGAGCGACTGGAGCGAAACCGCCGCGAGGCCGATCAGCGCCGGGAGATGACCATCTGTCTCGCCCAGGCGTATCAATCGGCCGGCGACTTTGGCATGGCCCGCCAGGAATTGGAGCGATTGCTCAGCGAAAACGTGCGCGATACGCAGTTGCTGCTGCAGCTTTCCAAGCTGGCCGAAGCCGAATCCGATTTTGTCAACGCGGCCAAGTATCAGGAGCAACTGGCCAAACTGGCCCCCGGGCCGGAAAGCGATTATCGGCTGGCAAATCTTCTCTCCCGCGCTGGGAATATCCAAGAGTCGGCCGCGATTGTCGTGCGCTTGGCCGCCAAAGAGGAGAACAAGGAAAAACTCCTCCGCGGCATCGATGGTTTGCTGACCAATGGCGACCCCGAGACGGCCCTGCCGATCCTTGCTCAAAAGCTCCGCGAGAATCCGACCGACTGGGAGCTGCTTTATCGTCAAGCGGTGGCTATGGCCAAGCTTACGCCCGCTGCCGCGACGCCCCGCTTTCAAGCGCTGCTCGACTTGACCGTCAACGACGATGACCTAAGCACCGCGGCCAAAAGCGAGCAGAAAAAACCCAAGACCAAGCAAATTTCATCGCGGGCAGTCGTCCGCCGCGACACGTCGCGGCTCGACGCGATCTGGGAAATCCGCCGGGCCGTCGGGTTGGACCAACAATCGTTTTACAACACGCAATCCCGCCCGGCCATCTGGATGCCGCGAGATTTTGGGCAATCACGCCTGGCGGCGCTGGGCTGGATTGTTCACTTGGAGCAAGATTCCGCTCAAGCGGATGCATTCGTTCAAGCCCGCCGCGAGCAAGCCGAAAAACCCGCCGCCACGACCCGCGAGCTGTGGGATTTCGTTTACTTGCAGCATGTTCGGGCCGACGAGCAAGAGCTGCGGCCCTTCACGCGCCGCCTGGCGGAAAGCGGCGGACGTCCCGAAAAAATACTGTATCTGTCATCGCTAGCCGGCCGCGTAAATGCGGAAGAGGCCGAAGACAGCGACGAAGGTCTCGCCGCGAAAGACAAAACTCCGCCGCTGCCGGCGGAGGAATTGGAATTCGCTCTGAAAATCTGGCAAGCGGTTCGAGGCAGCGCGCCGCAGGGTGGCGAAAGCGAATCAAACGGCGGGGCCGACTGGACAATCGGAACCATCTTGCACGAGCTGACTCGCGCCGGTCGCAAAGACGAAGCCGACCAGCTCTATGCCGAGACGATAAAGCGCGCGACAACCAGCGACCAGCTCATCTCGGCGCTGCAGTTGGCTTCCACGCGTGACGACCGGCAGCAGGCGTTTGCCCTTTTCGATCAACTGGCTGCTAAGGATCTGCAAACGCAAGCCGCCAACCCCGCAGCGAGCTCGGGAGACATTCACAACGCAGGAGTAAATGCGCTGACCGAGATCATCGGTAATGAAAAGACGCCTACGGCCGACGTGCTGGCCGCCCTCGATTGCTACCTGGCCGCCCGCGCCGCGAAGGTCAATCAGGCCCGCAGCAGCCTCACCTATCGCCCCAGCCGCACGAATAACCAGCCCGGCAGCACGTATCTCCAAATTCACATCGGCAAGAGCTATCGCGGTGTGCAGATCAGCTATCCCGCGCCGAACGAATATTTCGACCAGCAGGGGCTCCAACTGTTGCGCACGGCCCTGGAGGTCTATCGCGCCCAGGACCTGACGAGCGATTTGATTCAGCACGCCCTCAACCGCGGCGAAGCAGCGCCGCAGACCCAGCGGCTGTTCGATCTGCTCGCCGCGGCTTACCTGCAAGTGTGGAGCGACGACCGCGAAGCGGCCGTCGGCACGCTCGCTCAGGCGACGGCACTGGTGCCGCAAGACACGGCACTGCGCCAGGAAGTGGCGCGGCTGCAATTGGAAATGGGGCAGCTCGACGAGGCGCTGGCGATTGCCGAATCGATCTCGCCGCTTGACCAGCGATCCATGCAGCAGCGCGAGACGCTGGCCCTCGATCTGGCCGTGCGGCTGGGCGATCATCAGCGAGCACGCGAGGCGGCGCAGCGATTGTTTGGCTTGCGGCTGGACGCCGATTCGCAAATCGCGCTCGCGGGGCAGATGCGGCGGCTCGGGATGAACGAAGAAGCCGAGGCAATTCTCGCCCGAGCCCAGCGGCAAGCGGGCAGCAAGCTGTCGGCGCTCACGGCCCTGATGGGGCAACATCAGGCCCAAGGCAAGCTGGATTTGGCGGCCCAGGTTGCGCAGCAAATTCTCCGCCGGTCGCGGTCGGCCAGCGCATCGCAGGTGGCAATGGGCTATTCCACGTCCGATTCGCAGAGCCGCTCCGCCGCGCTGGCCTGTCTGGCACAAGCCGGCAAGCTGAAAGAGCTCATCGCGGGGATCGAAGAGCAGATTCAGCGCTCTCCCAGCGCGACGCAGCTTTATGAAACCCTCTCCGAATACTACCAGGCGGCGGGGGATGCCCAGAAAATGCTCGACTTGCAGGCGAAGGTCGTTTCGCTCCGCCCCGATGATGGCGACTTGCGCTTCCGTTATGGCCAGGAACTTTATCGCCGCGGCAAAGTGAACGAAGCCTGCGAAGAATTTCTGGTCGTCATTAAGAAGCAGCCGCGATTGATCGGCCAGCGCTACTATGAAGTTTCCAACGCTTTTCAGCGGGCCCGCAGAGAAGCGGACCTGGCCAAGGCCCTCACCGAGATCAATCTCAAGTCCATCGGCCAACCGTACATGGTATCGAACCTGATCAGCAACATGATGCGCAACAGCGGCCGCTCCGGCAACGACAACGGCGCTCGCGCGGCCGGCATGCTGCTTTTCAAGAAGGCTTGGGAGGCGTTTCCCGATCAGCGCGCCGAGCTGATGTCGAATTTTTCCGGCAGCGAAATGTGGACTCAGCCGGAAGTGCTCGAATATGGCAAAAAGTCGCTGGTGCCGACCGTAGAGATTGCGAAGAAACAGC
This sequence comes from Pirellulaceae bacterium, assembly GCA_036496265.1. Taxonomy (GTDB): domain Bacteria; phylum Planctomycetota; class Planctomycetia; order Pirellulales; family Pirellulaceae; genus CAYLLN01. The sequence continues at coordinate 9,923 of DASXLL010000149.1, forward strand.
CGTGGTACGGCTTGAGCAACGCGGGCGTCAGCAGCGGGGGCCACATTTATTCCACTCTGCAAAGCGTGCTGGACGGCGCGACCAAGACGAATCAACTTCCTAGCGTGCGAAAAGACATCGCGGCTGCCATCGAGGAATTCCCGAATTGGAAGGTCGGCCCGATGCTGTTGGCGGTGATTGATCTGCGACTGGGAAAAGAGGTTGACATGGAAGCAGCCCTCGCGCCATTGCTCGACCGGCCCAAGTCAGTCGGCAGGGAACTCTATTACGAACAGTGGATCCTGGCTCAAGAGTTGGCGTCAAAGCCGAAGCATAAGGATTTGGCGCTCAAGCTTTATGAGTCCGCGGCGCTGAATTCCCGAGACGATGATTACAACTACCAATATGAGTATTCCGCCGATCCACCCTTGGCGAAGCTATATCAATCCGTTGGCCGCCGGGAAGACGCTCGCAGGGTATTGCTGAAGTCCGTCCGCCATCAGCCGCGAGATAACGGCAACTATCAGTACAACTTGTATCGACAGGCGGAAAGCCTCATCTCGATTGGCGGCCAATTTCAAGACCTCGATTTCCCCGTCGATGCTCTGCGGACCTATCGCGAGTTGCTGACGAATCCGGCCTACAACGATCCGCTTATTACCAACTTTACCGGCCGTGATCCCGAGTACTATCTCGGCCGGGCGCGAGCGGGAATTCAGGCTGTGACCAAGAAGTTCGTCGAGCGTCAGGCCGGCGATGTCGCCGTTGCCCTGCTTACACCCGCCGACAAAGCTCGCACGGATGCCCCTGCGGTCGATCTCATGCTGATGGCCACGACGGCGGGAACAAACGCGCTGCCGACGCTCGAAAGTCCGCTTCTGGCGCTGATTCGCCCGGCGGGAATAACCGCTGCCGCGGCTCTGCAGGTGGAGCAGCAACTGGACGAACTGGCCAAACAATTTCCCCAGGACTTAAGCGTGCCCGTCGCCGCCGCGCTGTTCGCGCTCCAAAGCAACGACAACGTAAGAGCGAGCGCGCCTCTTGCCCGTTTGATCAAAGCGGTGGAAGCGACGCCGCTGGAGCCTGTGGTCGGCAAGCGAGCCAATGCTCGGCAGCGTGCTGAAGCCACCCGGCAAATTGGCTTGTGGCTTGTCGCTCGTCAGTGCATGGGCGTGCCCGAATTTCGCAACCATGTCGAGCCGTTAGCAAAGCGGGCCATTGCCGCCGCTCAGCGCCAGCTTGACCCGGCACAGCTCGTTGCCATCCAGTACGAAAGGGGCCGTTTGGCGCTCGACGCCAACGACCGCCCTGCCGCCGAGCAATGCTGGAATGAGTTGATCGATTTGGCGCTCATCGCGCCGCGCCAATCTGCCAAGAACGCCGCCTCCCAGCCCGCGTCGGCCGTTGCCACCAAAGCGACGCCTCCCAAGGCACCGCCGAATGGCAAAATTCCCACCACCCTCTCGCAGTTCAAGCTCGGCGCGGCCATCGCTCAAGCCGCGGCGGATTTCGACCTCGCTCCCCTTTCGCTGCGGGCCATTCGTGAAGCCCTGTCCGGCGGAGTTCCCGTCGCCGATCTGCCAAAGACCAGTGCTGACGGCTCAGTTCCCCGCGTCAATCGCACAACGTTGGCCACAGCAGCCAGCAGCCGGGGCGACATCGACCAGCAGGTGTTTGCTGAAATGTCGTCGCGACTTGTTCAATTGTCGGCTGCCTGGAAACGGCATTCGTTCCCACCGGCCGAGATATGCCAGCTTTTGGAAGAAATCGTCTTTCCTGCCTCCCGGCCGACGGATGTGCTTGTTTATGAGCAGCCGCTGACGAGCGATGTCACCAACCCGCAGAGTGTCGGCCGCTTGCTGGTCGAGTGGTCGCTCCGCGCCGGACGTGAAACGCAGCTTCGCGAGCAAATCGCCGCTCGGCAATCCTCGCCGACCGATGTTGTCGGCGGATTGGTTCTGCTCCTGCAACTTTCCTTGGCCAAACAAGAAATAAATCACGCTCGCGAACATTTAGAAGCGATTGCCAGGCAACTCGAAACCAGCAAGCTCAATTCGCTCGTCAATCTCGCGGCTCACGCCGCGGCCGCGGCCTTGGGCAATGCTCAGCTTACGGATATTTCACTGCCGCTGCTGGAAAAATTGGCCGCGACGCCCAATCCGCCGGGCCAGCGATTCGTATATGGTCAGACGCCAAGCTCGCAATCGGCCGCGACCGTCGTCATCCGCGAGCATCTCAAGCTGGGCAACGCCGACGCCGCCCGCGCCACGCTAGAGCGTCTCCTGCAAACACGGCAGGAGCAGCATGGCCGAATTATTGGCGACGGCGCGTCGTATTATCAGCGGCAAGATCTGGCTTGGGCTGCCAACGAACTTTCCCGCGGCGGCGATTTGACTGTCACCCTCGCGGCGCTGGCGCGTTTTGCCGACGTAACCACCAGCCGCGACCGGGATGTACCCATTACTGCGCTAGGAGTGGCTCTCTGGCATTTGGATCGGCAAGCGCGGCGGCTCCCATTGGCAGATCGCTACCAAATCTTGCGCGACTGGACGCTCCCCACGAAGGACCGCCGCAGTGTGCGCGTGGTGTGTGGTTACAACAGCGGTCAGCCCATCCCCAGCATATTCTTGGGAAGCAGTGCCCCGGCCGACTTGGCCTATTCTCCCCTTCCGCGTGTGGAACCAGTCTCGAATGTGACGCTCTTGGTCGAGGCTGCGTCGCAGTCCGGCAAACTTGCCGATCTCTTGCAAACAGTCCAGCCGCTCGTCACAGACAAAGTTCCGGGCGCGGAAATTCTGGAAGTATTGACATTGGTTGCCCAGCGCGACGATGTCGCCGCCACCCCCAAGCTGCGAGCCATCGCAGCTCGCTGGCAAGAGGCGGTCAAGCAACAAGCGGCCAACGCTGCTGCGAACAACCTCAACGCCCCGGCCCGGCAAAATCTGCCCGAAGTCTCTGAATATCTGATGGCCCGGGCCGCGCTCGACGTGCCAAAGCTCTCCGTGCAGGCCAAAAATCTGGCGAAGCTGTACTTGGATATCGCCCGGCGGAAGAATCTCCGCGAAGTAGTCACCCATGTCAGCCACGATCTGACACATGCGCAGACCAGCGGCTTATTGCCAGCCGAGCATCAGCAGGCTCTCGCCTTGCCGCTGGCCTTGTGGACCGCCGGTACAAACCCGCAAACCGCCGACGCGACTCTGCCGCCGGCACAATGGATCGTTCACGACGGCCATCTTTTTCATTCCACCGGCTGCGAAAACGATGCTCTCTTTTTCAAGCAGCCCCTGGAAGGTGAATTCGAATTTTCCTACGACACTTACACCGCCAGCTATTCGCTCTGCCATCTGGCCTACGGCGGCGTCGAATTCGGCGCGGCGACCTATAACGGTCCACAGCAAATTGCCTCGATCAGCCAACACGAGCAGGTGCAGCGCCCCGGCCAGCTTGAGGCCCAGGATGCTTGGAATCACGTTACGCTGCGGGTAAATCCGGACAGCATTCGTTATTTCGTCAATGGCCATCTGGTATATGAAGACCGCTCGCCCAGCCGCACCAGCCCGTGGCTGCATCTGCAAGCCCAAAGCGATCGCGCTCCCGCGATGAAGAATCTTCAATTGACTGGAAAGCCGATCGTGCCGAGCGAAGTCAAATTGATCGAGGGCGACCAACTCGACGGTTGGAACGCCGGCTTTTACAACGAGAACCTGCCGCAGCGATTGCGAAAGACCGAGCCGGCGACAGACGCGGCTTCCGAGCGCGGCCCGTATTACGGTTACAACGCAGCGGGCGATTATGTCCTGATCGATCCCAACGCTCCCAAGGTCATCGACTGGCAGGCCGCAGCGGGCGTGCTGGAAGGGCGAAGCGACCCGAACGCCAGTCCGCGACTCCGTAGTCGGCTGTTTTATCACCGGCCGCTGGCCGACAGCGACCACGTGGCGTATCAGTTCTTTTATGAGCCCGGCCGCATCGGCGTCCATCCGACGTTCGGCCGCATCGCCTTCCTGCTCGAACCGGCGGGAGTGAAATTGCACTGGATGTCGCGGCAAACTGACGCCAACGATGCGCTCCTCGTCGATCCGCGGCTCACAGTGGAAGAGCCAACCAGTCGCCGCGGCCCAGCCCCACTGCCGCTGAAAGTCAACGACTGGAATGCCGTCGAAGTGTTGGCCACCGGCGACCAGTTGGCGATTCGACTCAACGGTGAGCTGATTTGTGAGCGCCCTATCGAACCCACGAGCGATCGGCGATTCGGATTTTTCCATTTCAAGACGGAATCCGCGGTCAAAGTTCGCAACGTCGTGCTCCGCGGAAACTGGCCCCAATCGCTCGCCCCAGAACAGCAGAGCGACCTGCTGGCGACCAACGAACCCGCGCCCAGCGCCGCCGTGATGGCCGCGCGGCACGGCATCATCGGCGAACGACTGTATGCCACTGCGGCTTATGAAGTGTGGAAGCAGTCACGCGAGATGGCCCCGGTTGACCGCTATGAATTTCTCCAGCGCTGGGTGCTGCCGAGTCCGGCCCATCCCACGCTGCGGCTGCAAGTCGATTGGACGCCGGCGGACGCGGTTGCCTCTGTCCCATCGAGCAACGCAAATGCCCCGCGGATTCATACTGGTGCCGAGCTTGTCTCCCCCGCGTTGGAGATGATCGCGGTCGCCAAGGAGCTGAATAAGCTCGACGAGCTGGCGACAGCCGCGGCAGTCGCGGGCAAAGAAAACGCCGATCTAAAGCGTTCCCTCGCAGCATTCAACATTCTGCTCGCCTTGGCGCGCGGAGACGATCGTGCGGCAACGAATGGATTGAAGCAAGCGTTGGACTTCGTCAAAACGCAGCCGGCTTGGACACCGTTCCACGAACGACATGCTGAATATCTGGCGTGTTATGCCGGCCTCGGCAATCCGCGCACGCGCGCGGCCGCCAAAACGCTCGCCCTGGAAATTGCCAAGGATCAACAGCCGCCGCGGGCCGTGAATGCCGAGTGGAGTCGGCGAGCGCCATACCTGCGTGCCTTGGCCAATTGGGCGGCAAGCCCAGCCGCCGCAACGACGACCTTCGGAGCCACGAAATCGATACAATGGCAACCCGTCACCCGCGCTACGGCCCCAGAGCGTGGCAAAGGCCATCCCGCCGGTGCCTGGCAAATCAGACCCGGCGAAGCAACCTGCCTCAGCGGATCACCGCGGTCGGCGCTCTACTTCGCATCGCCGTTGACCGGTGATTTCGAAGTTTCCGGGCAAGTGACAACGGCCGCGAACCGCACAATTCGCCTCCTCTATGGCGGCTTTGCCCTGGCGGTGAACTCCGATGGAAAGCTCGTCATCCGGCAGGATGTCGGCCGCGCTGCCGACCAACGCACACCCTTGCTGGAAAAGCCCCAGAAATTCGGTGCCACCGTTGAATACAAGCTCGTAGTCAAGGACAGCGCGCTAACTGCCTTCGTCAATGGCCAACAAGTGTACACAGAGCGGTTGCCAGCCAGGCTTGATCCCTGGCTGGCCATCGAAACGACAACTCCCAATCAAACCGGCACGATCAAGAATGTCCGCATTGCGGGCGCGCCGTTGATTCCCCGTGAACTATCGCTATCGAATCTCTCAACGCTCGATGGCTGGATCGCCGCCTACTACAACGAGACCATCAGCGGCACGATCGATCCCGATTCGTCGCCGACGGCCCGGCAAAGCGCGGCCTGGACGAAAGACGGCGAAGAAATAACGGCCGGACAATTGCCCAATTGCGCCGGCAGCCTTCACGAAAGCATCCTTCAATACCATCGCCTGCTGCTGGAAGACGGCGAGGTGGAGTACGAATTCTTCTACGAACCGGGCAAGACCGAAGTCCATCCAGCCCTCGACCGGCTGGCGTTTTTGCTTGCTCCCGATGGCGTTCGCACCCACTGGCTGACGGACGGGCAATACGAACGCACCGGCCTGGCTCCCGACAACAGCACGCCGCTTGCCAGCAGCCGACCTGTGCCGCTGCAAGCCGGGCAGTGGAATCTGCTCAAGCTCGTCCTCCGCGGCAACCAAATAGTAATTCACGTCAATGGGACTGAGGTCGCATCGCGAACTCTCGAATCGACAAATCAGCGAACGCTCGGCCTATTTCGCTTTGCCGATATTACGGCGGTCCAGGTCCGAAACGTGAATTACCGCGGTAACTGGCCCACAACTCTGCCCGCACTTGCCGAACAGGAACTAGCAACTTCTAGCTCGGAATAGAGCCTCGGTCCTAATGAATGGAAGCAGGACACCGCTCTACGATAAGCTTCCTTATTTAGGCCTCGCCCATCGACAGCCAGCGAATCCGGATTGCCCTTGTTATCAGCAGCATACGAAACGTGTTCGAATGCCGTACGGAGAGCGTCTGGTGTTGAAATGTTATGCCACCGCAACTCAGCGCCGTGCAATGTGAGTGCCAAGCCTCACAGTTGCGCCCCCGCGAAATTGAAACGCGTAAAATCGCATGGTTGATCATGCGAGGTAGCGATCTCGGACCGGGTGGCTCTGGGTCGTTGCCGACCCAGGGCTCGCACGGACACGTATGTGCTCGAACTACAGCATACGGTTCTTCAAGTCAGGTACTCGTTGCGAGAAGGTATAGCGAGCGGGCGTAGAGCCGTGCATTTAGTAGGCGTCTAGCCGCCGTTACAGACCTGGCTCCAGTTCCGCCGGTATCGTTGGTCAGCACATTGCCGGTGACGTTGTCGGGAACCGTGCCCCTCGGTAATGTCACCCGTGCCGGGCACGGCTGCCAGCGGAGCGGCAACCGTATGGCCGTGGATGCTTACAGTTAAGGTAGCGGCGGAATCCGAAGATGCCGCCCGGAAAGGACGCGATCTGCTCCAGAATGCCTAAAGGGAAAATCCACTCGGTCAGGCGCCCTTGTCCTGTGTGCGAAACCTCGCCGGCTGCGCCGACCGAGAACAGCTCGGCGTGCCTGCGCAACGCGTGCTACGACTTGGCGAAGGCCGCAAAATCATGTTTAGGCGTTCATGCAGATCAGGAAAAGCAGCGGCGATACACAATTGCGGAGCTCAATGGGTGTCCCACCAAGTCAGGCAGCACGGCTTTGAAGACCTCGCTCGAAGGACTCAATGTTGATGGAGCGAAATTCGCCAGAAAAGAGCAGCAAGCGATAGGACTAATTCTTGAATGTTGGCTTGGTCATTTCATGAACGATCGCCCGCTGGATGGCTTCGACTTCAGTTGGACTCCATCCATTCGATTGTAACATGAATAGATAATCGGCCAGTTGACGAAATGGACGCTCTTGACCTTTCACGTACGCTAAAAACAAAGTGGCCGCGTTCGCTACCTTCTGCTGATTGTGCATTCCCGATACCTGAATCATATTCGCAGTTCGTGAGTACTCTGACGAAAAAGTGCCCCATGGGGATAGTCCCACAGTCTGTCAGAGCAAAGAAAGCGACCACTACGTGGATGCGGTAAATCCGGGACGAGAAACTTGCGCCAATTGCAATACATTGCGCCGTTCGTCCTCGATGATGGCATCGATCATGCTGCTAAACGAAGCATAGGGAAGCGATATCCGTTTTCCATCCTGAAAACAAAGGTTCCGATACAGGGAAATGATTTGCTCGGGTTGCGAATTGCGCATAGCCTCAAGATCGGCACGTCGCCAGTCGTATGTCCTCTCGATCATTGCTCCGCCTCCATTCCGCCAAAACGCTGGTGCAAGCAATGTGCCGCGCAAAAGGCAATTTAACAGATTGCGATGGGACTGCTCATTCGAGCCTCAGCCACTAACCGGCCGGCATAACGGGTACATCGCTGGCGACCCTCAAGCTTGAACGGCTCGACGAGCACTTCGGCGGCGAGCATCATCGGATAGTCAGCCGCTCTGTCGGTGAGGCGCCTAGCCGTCTTCACTGAATCCCGTTCCTCGTTTCACCGGTAGCTATTTTGATCTGGCAAAGCACCACGCCAATGGATTGAACATTCTTGCCGCGATGATTGACTGATCCGTCGAGCCTCCAAGATGGTTACGCAGCGGTTTTCCTCGGAAAGTGTCTTGCCTTGTGGAAAGATCGCGTCGGCGACATGGCAATTAGGGTGTCGTTGTTCATGACCTGCGTGAGAGCAGCGATTGGCATGTCCGTGAAATTTAACGTGCCTCAGTCTCAGCAGGCTTAGGCTGATCTCTGGCTGCGTAACTTCATGGTTTTCAGTGCAGCGGCGCGACGCACGGCTGCGCGAAATGCCGCGGCTTGACCGCGCGCGATCATTTTTGGAATACGACTTGCGAAGTACGGCCTTTCCTAGAGACGAAGAAGAGACTCGACAACGGTAGTCTGAACATTGTTTTTATCGAGCTAACGGATTCATGAATTGTCCAAGATCCGCAACGGTTTCCTTATGCATGATTGTTCGCAATGAGGGGCATCAACTCGATGAGTGCCTGACCCCCATTGCCGGTTTGTTCGACGAAATCGTCGTTGTCGATACGGGTTCGCAAGATAATACGCGGCAGGTCGCTGAGCGTTACACCTCCCGTGTCTTCGACTTTCCATGGTGCGACGATTTCTCGGCGGCTCGCAATGAATCGCTGAATCATGCGCGCGGCAACTGGATTTTTTGGCTCGATGCGGACGACCGGATCTCACCACTAGGGGCGGCACAGTTATCTCGGCTGTTTGGCACTTTATCAGAGCCTCGCCAAGCATTCCTAATGCAAACAGTGCTTCACCAAGATGATCAGGCGCGGGATCCCGAGCGAGTTACCAGCCATCTGCGGCTCTTTCCGCGCCATCCCACCCTGCGCTGGCATCGCCGGGTTCATGAAGTCCTGAAACCTTGGCCTTCGGCGTTGGGTCACGAGGTTATTTTTAGCGACATTGTCATCGATCATCTTGGCTATCGTGATATCCGTCTCACGCAACGAAAGCTGCGTCGCAATGCCCGCCTGTTGCGAATGGAGTTTGCGATAACCCCAGATGAGCCATCCGTCTTGATGGACTTGGGCAGCGCCTATGCTCAACTGGGCGACTCGATTAAAGCGCGGGACTATCTGCGCTTCGTACTCGCGTGCAAGCCTCGTGTTCCATTGCTCGCGAGACGGGCTTATACGACGCTTGCGGAACTTGATTTGACGGAAGGGAATTTCAGTGAAGCAGCGGCGCTTCTCAAAGCCGCGCTCCAGGAATTTTCCGAGGACGAATATCTGCGCTATATGTATTCCGAGGCTCTCTACAATCTGGGCCAATACTCGGAAGCAAGAACCGCCCTCTTGAGCGTCCTGCATCAACCGCGACAAGACGCGTGTTTCCTGGTCGGCGCGCCGCGTGATATTCGTGGACGACTGGCCTCCCTCGCTCTGGGAGAGCTATTGCGGGTGACGGGAGAGTTGCGTGAAGCGGAAGTCATTCTACGTGGCGCAGCCAACGCTCGGCCTACGGATCATGCCGCCTGGTTCTTGCTCGGCCGGCTGTACATCGACTGGCGGGACTCGCTAAAGCTCCAAGAAATCAAGCTGCGACTCACGGAGTTCTCAAATGGAAGCATCTTCGCGGATACCTTGGAAGCTCTCGACCGATTTACGCAGGGACAGTACTTGGCAACCGAAAAGTGCCTGCAGGAAGTTATAGGCCGAGCACCTGGCATGACGTTGCTGCGAGTGCTGCGTGCCGAGTGTCTGCACCGCCGCAATGCCGAGCCGAGGCTACAAATGCAAGCCTGCCGCGACATTCTGCGCCTCCAGCCTTACAATCGCCGCGCGCGCGAAACGTTGGGCCGCTTAGAAGCACTGACAAAGAATTCGATTTGCTGCAATGACGTGGAGCAAGCGTTTTATATGACGGTAGTAGCCGCCCCGTGTAGTACAGGATCAGCCACGGGATTTGAATGCTGCATTATGCCGCAATGATACGGGCGCGCTTAGAGTGGGAGTGCGGATGCAGAGTGCATTTGCACAATCTGCGCAATGGCCTCTCCCTTTGCCCAGCCAACTGCTGGTACACCTCGAATGCCATGGAGCCATCGACCGTGGCAAGGGAAGCATCGAATTCGACCAGTGCTTTGCGGAGATACCGTTGCCAGAACGGCACTTCATCGCGATTCACGTTCCGATAATGGATGGTCAAGGCCAGCGGCCTGTCTTCAATCCACGCTTCTTTGAATCGCGCGACCATTGGTGCGAGCGTTTCGGCGGCGCGCAACAAGAAAGGGCGGTAACCAATGGCCCGAGGATGAACCTGAAGCACGTCGTCTGCCTCAACTTCAAGTCCACTTGTTCACATCGCGGGCAAATCTCCGAATTTCAGTACGTCGCAACTGCGTAAGCCATTGTCGAGGCAACAATCGCATTTGCATTTTATGTAACAAGATGCAGGAATTACGAAATCGTTACCGTGTCCGCAGGGCAGCTTCACGATCCCAAATACTTCGTCGAGAATTCAGCGCAAAGGCGGCGCCAATGCACGCGAGCGCGACGCGATCCAGCGATGCATTAAAGGAGAGTTTCATATGGCTATTGAGCTAAAAGAACAAGCAGGTGGGAAGACGCTTATTGTTCACGTCCAAGACAAGCTGACGAAGGAAGACTACGACCACTTCCTCCCTGAAGTCGAACGCCTCATCAAGCAGCATGGCAAGATCAATATTCTTTTTGACATGCACGACTTCCACGGCTGGACGCTCAGCGCGATGTGGGAGGACACTAAGTTCGCCGCGCATCACTTTCGCGACATCGAGCGCCTGGCAGTCGTCGGTGAGAAAAAGTGGCAAGAGTGGATGACGACGTTCTGCCGGCCTTTTACCACGGCGCGAACCCGCTACTTTGAGCACGGCGAAATGGAAGAAGCCCGCCAGTGGCTGCAAGAGCAATGAACCGGGCAGCCGGTTCGATTCTCGCGATTTGCCATCGACGAGCGCATAAAGCTGGCAGCCGTGGCGTCGCAACTCGCGGAAGATTCTCCGTCCGAGAGGCTACAAGATCATTTGACGCCCAGGGCGGTACGATAACGCGATTGTCGAGAGCGGCGAGACACGACATACGCCGCTTGGTTTGGCTGCGTTGGAAAGAGTACTCACTAATTACTTCCGGCGGAAAATGAATCACATCGAACGCACGAGTTATACAAATCGGATATAAGTCATCCACGCATCGCACGTTGCCCGATGGCTCTGGAAGGGGCGTCGAGTCTATCTGTTTGACGGCACGACGGTCATCATGCCGGACACTCCCGAGAATCAAGCCGCATATCTCCAGGTCTACAACCTGAGGCGCGGACTGGGCTTTCCGATCGCGCGAATCGGAGCTCTCACTTCACTAGCTTTCACCCGCAAAAGACTGTTTTTGCTGGGTTTTTACGCACGCTTAAAAGTCCGTTCCTACCGACTGAGCTACAGTCTCCTGCCTTTCGTACAAACTGAGCGCTCTGGAGGCGTCGTGGTTCGCTTTCACGATCCTCGATCACCGCCATCAGCCTGATTCAACCAAAAAACGACACCCGCCGCGACAAACGGCGGGTGTCAATGGCACGAGCGTGAGAATCGCCTTACAGTAATGCCGCGAAGCCCCATTTTAGCAATCCGGCAGCGATCCGAAAGGCACGTCCTCGGCTTTCTTCTGCGCTCAATTGTCGTCTTGTTGTGGTCTTATCATTGCCCTCTTAGAATTTGCTTTCCTTAGTGGAGATCAGCCAAAGGACTTTCGAAAGGAATAACATGCACCCCGATGCACTCAGCCTTTTGCCCCGGACCGATTTCAGCCGGCGCGGATTTGTGATGACATCGCTGGCGTCAGGTTTTGCCCTGGCGGTGCAGCCGGTGACAGCTCAGACAATCTCGACGAGCGCGGAAGGCCTTGACGCAGGGGAAGTGAAAATTCCCGTCAAGGATGGACAGATTCCGGCGTACCGAGCCATGCCAAATAAAAGCGGCCCGTTTCCGGTCGTCCTGGTTGTCCAAGAAATATTCGGCGTCCATGAGCACATCAAGGACATTTGCCGCCGGCTGGCGAAGCTCGGCTATTTCGCCGTCGCGCCGGAGATGTATGCTCGCCAGGGCGACGTTTCGAAAGAGACTGACATTCAAAAAATCATCTCGACGGTCGTCAACAAGGTTCCCGACAGTCAAGTGATGAGCGACCTCGATTCGGCCGTCGCCTGGGCCAAGTCGTCGGGCAAGGGCGACACCAGCAAACTCGCGATCACGGGCTTCTGCTGGGGCGGCCGGATCGTCTGGCTGTATTCGGCCCACAACCCAAACCTCAAAGCGGGCGTCGCCTGGTACGGCCGACTCGTAGGACAGGCTGACGACCTGCATCCCAAGCACCCACTCGACATCGTCGCCGATCTTAAGGCGCCGGTTCTCGGCCTCTATGGCGGCGCCGATACCGGCATTCCCACCGACTCGGTTGAGAAAATGCAAAAGGGGCTGAAGGACGCCGGCAAGCCGAGCGAGATCGTGCTTTATCCGGACACGCCGCACGCGTTTTATGCGGACTATCGGCCGAGCTATCGCAAGGAGCAAGCTGAGGACGGTTGGAACCGGCTGAAGAAGTGGTTTAAGGACCATGGCGTCTAATGGCACGATGAGCGCTCCATGAAAATCGCAGTCACCGGCGGTCCTGGCTTCATCGGCCATTACCTCCTGCGGTGGTTGGTCACCAGCGGCCATTCGCTGCGGTGTTGGTATCGTCCGACGAGTGATCGCGCCGGCCTGGAAGATATTGCCGACGCAGTCGTATGGCTGCCCGGCGAGTTGAACGATGAACCATCTGCTGATTCACTGGTCTCCGGCTGCGATGCAATCGTGCATGCGGCTTTGTATCGTCCCGGCGCCGGATTTCGCGGCGCGGAAGGCGACTTGGTCGAGTTCGCCGAGCGGAACGTCATCGGCACGCTGCGACTAATCGAGGCTGCACGCCGCTCCGGCGTCGGACGCTTCGTTTTCATCTCAACGTGTGCCGTTCACGAGCAAATTCTTGACGACCGCCCGCTCGACGAAAATCATCCGACCCGGGCGACCAGTCATTACGATGCACACAAAGCCGCGATTGAGCAATTCGTTCACAGCTATGGCCTCGGCTTGGGGTACCCAATCTGCGCCCTGCGTCCCTCGGGCGTCTATGGCCTCGCTCGCCCGCCAGAAGACAGTAAGTGGTTCGACCTCGTCAGCGCGGTTGTTAAGGGCCAGCCAATCATTTGTCAGCGCGGCGGGAAAGAGGTCCACGCCGCGGACGTTGCGAAAGCCGCTGAATTGCTTTTGAACGCACCAGCCGACAAAATCACCGGCCAGGCCTTCAACTGCTGCGACCAATATATTTCCGAGTGGGATGTTGCTCACTTCGCGAAGCAGATTTCCGGAAGTGCAGCTACGATTCGCGGCCAGCAGACATCGCCCAAGAACCAAATCGTCACCAAAAAGCTCCGTTCCCTTGGCATGAAGTTCGGCGGACGCCAGCTACTGGAAACAACGGTGCGGCAACTTGTTCAAGCCGCGCAGTCATTATGATATTCTCAAGACAGCATTCACCATCATCCTTGGAGCTTGTCCATGCGCGCGTTTTTCGCACCGCTTCTGATTTGCGTCTCGCTAGCAATCGTTGCCGGCTCTGCACATAGTTCGTTCGCCGCCGATGGCGAGTGGACTCCGCTTTTTGACGGCAAGACGCTCACGAGCTGGGAGAAGGTTGGCAAGCCTGACAGCATATGGGAAGTCGCGGATGGCGAAATTCGCGGCTCCGGCGCAAGTTCGATGCTGGTCTGCACGAAAGGGCCTTACAAGAACTTTCGCTATCGGGCCGAGGTCAAAATCAACGACGGCGGCAATTCAGGCCTCTATTTTCGCACGACGGCCAAGCCCGCGTTTACCGACGGCTATGAGGCTCAGATCGATAGCACGCATCGCGATCCGATTCGCACTGGGTCGCTCTATGGTTTCTGTCACGTCTATAAAGAGCTGGTAAAGCCAGACACTTGGTTTAAGTATGAACTGGAGGTTCGTGATGACGTGTGGCGCGGTCGCAATATGACTCGCATCAAGATCACCGTGGATGGGAATGAGCTTTATGAATACCTGGATTTCGCCAAGACATTTAAAGAAGGGCATTTCGCTTTTCAGCAGCACGATCCGGGCAGCAAAGTGAGCATTCGCAAGGTGGAAGTTATGCCACTGGCCGACTGACGGATGTTTGCGGTCGCGGCGAGGACAACGCTAGAATGGGCCACACAAACACATTCACTTGAATGAAGGCAGGAGTCTTGGCAATGAAGTTCATCTCTCGACGCGAATTGATCAAAACCAGCGCGCTCGCCGCAGCCATTCGCATGTTTCCTTCGCTAGGAATGACAGCCGGTGCTGTCGCTGCCGAGGACGCCGATCCGTGGCACGGCCTGAAATTCGGCGTCGCGACTTACACGCTTCGAGATCTACCGATCGAGGAAGCGATCAAGGGCGTGAAGCGAGTCGGCCTCAAGTATGTCTCGATTAAGAACGTTAAAAACCATATCGACCTGTCGCACAGTCCCGAAGAACGCAAGCAGCGGGCGCAAATGTTTCGCGACGCCGGCCTGACGCCGCTCAGCGTCGGCAACGTCTCGATGCGCAGCGGCGAAGCGGAGATTCGCAAAGCGTTTGAATACGCTCGCGATATCGGCGTGCCGACGATTGTCTGTGCCCCCAGCCTCGATTCGATTCCGATCCTCGACAAAATGGTCAAGGAGTTTGATATCCGGCTGGCGATTCATAATCACGGACCGGAAGACAAGGGCTTTTTCCCGTCACCCTACGATGTGATGCGGGCCGTCGAAAAATTTGATCAGCGCATTGGCCTGTGCATCGATGTTGGCCACACAGCGCGGGCCGGTGTTGATCCGGCGGAATCGATTCTCAAGTGCAAAGACCGTCTATATGACTGTCACATGAAGGACATTTCGGCCCTCGGTGACAAAAACACGCCAATCGAAGGCGGCCGGGGAATTTTGGATACGAAATCGATTCTGCAGGCGCTGCTCAATATCAATTACAAAGGCCTCGTCGGCTTTGAATATGAGAAGGACGCCAAAGATCCGGTGCCGGGACTCGCCGAATCCGTCGGCTACTGCAAGGGCGTTCTCTCTGGCTTGAAGTAGATTTCGCTTCGCGCAGTTTTTGCCGTATTACTGATTACGTTTCACTTCGGAAGCCGTTAGCTCTTGCTGCATCGCTTCGGCCACAGCGCCAAACCGCGCTGCAAGCTCGCCACCCACTCCTGCTAGGGCTTGATGCGCCTCCATCGCGTTGCGTTTGAACCGCGACGACGCCGTACGCCCGTCATCGTCGGCTAGTTCCTGCCAGGTCATGTCGTCACCACCGTGAGCTGGCATTTTCTCAACAATCTCGAACAGGTTTTGAGCGCCCATGTGAGCCAAAATGGTACGAACCTCAGCCGAAGGTCGCACGAGTTGCAACGAGCTCGCCGTGGCAGCAACCGTATGCTTGAGTCGCAGCAACGTTCCCACAAAAGTGCTGTCGCAGTGCTTGCAATCGCGCAGATCAATTAGAATCGTGCGTATCCCGCTGCTGAGTGCGCCTTCCGCATATTGCCGCAGCCCTGGACTAAGATGGGCGTTGGCGTGGCCGATGACCAGAAAGCAAACCTCATCGTCCATCCGACGAGCTAATACCTTTCCGCTGCTAACCGACATTCGCCACCTCGCTTGAACGAATCGCGTCCCATACACTGCCCAAGATAGCCTTCCCAAACCCAACCTCATTATCCACGCTCCACGGCCATGAAAGCAATTTCTTCTGCCACGATTCTTACACTGCTCGCGACCAGTGTGTTTGCTGCCGATCGCCCGCCCGTTCCTGAGCGGCCGATCGCGGTCAAAAAGGAACTGCTGTTCTCAGACGACTTCGAGGGCTCGAATCGCTCGCAGCTCTGGCATCGGGTTGTGCCAACCTTCGCTTTTGAAAACGGCGTGCTTAAGGGCACGCAAACGCGCGACAAAAACATCCCGGCTGAAAACGGCAAGCCGGCCGTCACTGCTCATGCTGCCGTCCATGGCCTGGAACTGCCCACGAAGGACAGCATCGTCGAATGCCGCATCTTTTTTGCTGGCGCGACGATGATTGACGTTGAATTTGACGACCGGCAATACACCGGTGCTCACTACGGGCACATTTGCCGTGCTCAAGTCCGCTTGAATGGCGTCACGATGATCGATGAGCGCGACGGAACCATGCGCAACGACATCTATGGGCTGAACAAAGATCCGTCGAAAAAAGCAGAAGTAGCCAAGCTCCTCGAGGGCCGCAGAGTCACGTATCCGGTGCAACTCGAATCCAATACTTGGTACACGCTGGTCGTCGAAACGGTTGACGATCAAATGCGAGTCACGATCGATGGCAAACCCGTTGCTTATCTGAAATCTTCCGGCATCGGCCACGTCACAAAGTCCAAAATCGAACTCGGTGTCGGTGGCAAAGACGGTCTATTCGACGACATTAAAATCTGGAATGCCGAACCGGCCAAACGATAATCGCTTTCCATGATGCGCTACATTGTCTGCCTGGTAACGATCTTTTGCGCGCTGCTCGGACTGCCAATCTCCGTGTTAGCGCAGCAATCATACGACCTGGTTATCCAGAATGGCCGCATTGTCGATGGCACGGGCGCACCCTGGTACATCGCCGACATCGCCATCCGCGACGGCAAAATCGCCCGCATCGGCCGCCTGGGCGCGTCAGCCGCGAAGCGAACGATCGACGGCACGGGCCTTGTCGTCGCTCCGGGCTTCATCGACATGATGGGCCAAACCGCCAGTCCCATGCTCGACGATCCGACGACCGCTCTCAACCTCCTAACGCAAGGCATCACGACGATCAATGCCGGCGAAGGCCAAAGCGCGGCCCCGCTTGGCGACGAAGGTGCCAAACGCCTTGGCTGGCGCACGATGCGCGAGTATTTCGACCGAATCGACGATCGCGGGATTCCGATCAATGTTGCCCAAACGATTGGTCATACGCAAATCCGCCAAATCGTCCTCGGCGACGTCGATCGGCGGCCCAGCGAGGCGGAATTGAAGCAAATGGAGGATCTCGTTGCCGAGGCGATGCGGGCTGGAGCCATTGGGGTTTCGACGGCGCTTATCTATCCGCCGGCGGTCTATGCCTCGACTGAGGAAATTGGCGCCCTTGCTGCAGTTGCCGGTAAATATGGCGGCCGCTACTACACGCATATGCGGAATGAAGGCGATCGGCTGGAGGAAGCGATCGATGAAGCGCTCGAAATTGGCCGCCGCGGGAAGACGCCGGTCCACATTTTTCACCTCAAAGCAGCCGGCAGGCAAAACTGGGGGAAAATGCAGCTCGCGATTGCCAAAATTAAAGCGGCCCGTGCCGCCGGCGAGCAAGTCACGTCTGATATTTATCCATATATCAATAACGGCCTGGGCATCGCGGCATTCATTCATCCGCGGCATTCGAGCGAAGGCCACCAGCGGTTGATTGCCAAATTGGATGATCCGGCCGTGCGAGCCGAAATCCGTAAAGAGATGGAAACGACAGCCGGGTGGGAAAATTGGTATCGCCATGTCGGGCTTGATTGGAGCAAGGTAATCATCGGCCAGACGTCTGATCGCCGGTATTCGGAACTTGTCGGGCAGTCGGTCGCTGAGATGGCCCAAGCCAAAGGCGAAGAACCATGGGATACGTTTTTCAATCTTGTGCGGGCTGGTGCTTTCGCTCTGCCCGAAAGCATGAGCGAGGAGAATAAGATTCTTGCGCTTCGTGAGGATTTCATTTCCTTTTGCACCGACGTTGGTCCGGCGAGCTCGCTCATCGCTTCGCATCCGCGGGCTTTTGGTTCGTTTCCGAGACTGTTTTCCAAATATGTGCGTGAATTGGGCGTGATGTCGTTGGAGCGAGCGGTTGCTCAGGCGAGTGCTACGGCGGCAAATGCGGTAATGGCGTATGATCGCGGGCGCCTTGCGGAGGGGCTGGCCGCCGACATTATTGTGTTCGATTACGATCGCATCGCTGACAAGGCGACGTTTGCCAAGCCGAACGAGCCGTCGGTTGGCATGAAATACGTGATCGTGAATGGCGCCGTCGTTCTGGATGATGGCAAATTTACGGGGGCCCGGCCAGGGCGCGTGCTGCGTGGTCCGGCTTATCAAGCCGAGCAAGCTAGGTAACTGATTATTCTTTAAATCGAGAATCGTGATGCGTCTTATCCGAGTTATTGAATTGGCCGTTGTATTCGCTATGTGTTTGCTGTCGTCGTCGGCATTGCATTCTCAGGAGCGGCCGCTGGCGTTCAATGATGCGCAGCCGCAGCGATACGAGCTTTCTGCTCGGGCCAGTCAGCTTGATTCACGGGCGAAGGAGCATTCTGAAATCGATTTTGTCTTCGCCAAGGATGGGAAGAATGTGGATACGGAGCGGGCGATGGTCGATACCCGCGTTCAGCCGCGGGGGAAGCTGGTGATTTGGTTGATGGGTTATAACGGGCAGCTCTTCGAGCGGGTATCTAGTTACGGCTTGCATGCGATTCAGGTTCATTATGCCAATGGTTGGTTTGGGAAGCTGTCGCGGCAAGGACCGGCTGGGGACGACAAGTATCTCGGGAAAATCCGCCTGGAGGCGGCGACGGGTGAGGATGTCAGTTCCGCCGTTAGCATTCCGAAGCCCGACGGCATGCAGGAAAGGGCGTTTCAGTTCGTGAGTTGGTTGGCCAAGGAAAACCCGCAGGCGCGGTGGGACTATTTTCTTACGGACGATCAAAAAGGCATCCGTTGGGAGCGTGTGATCATTTCGGGCAGCTCGCACGGATCGACGACGGCAGCTCGCTTTGCGATTCAGCAGCGCGTCGATCGGGTGGTCATGTTTTGCGGGCCACGGGATCAAACGGAAACGTGGCAGGGGCTGCCATCGGCGACGCCGTCGAATCGATTCTTTGGATTCAGCCATGTTCTCGATGGCGGCTGGACGGGCGACCACTATTGCCGTTCGTGGGAATTGTTAGGGCTCAATCAATACGGGCCGATCGTCAATGTCGATGAAGCCAAGCCGCCGTATGGCAACACGCGGCGGCTAATTACCAATGCTGACGTTAAAAACGACGATCGGCGGGCTCATAGTTCGGTTGTTCCGGGCAATGCAGCCGTGAAGGACGCGGCGGGTAAGTTCATTCATGAGGATGTGTGGCGGTATTTGTTCACGCATCCGGTTGAAAGTGTCGGTCAGCCGGTGCCGCGCGATCCGGAATGTAAGGTCGAGGAGCGGTCGAAGCGTTAGTTTTTGTTGACGAGGAAAGTGGCTTTGCGGACGGAGAAGTAGTCGTCGCCTGAAAACACCAAGTACACTGCTGAGCCGTCGGCGCTAATCCATTTGGTCGGCAAGCTGTTGGTTTCGCCGGGGCCGACGTCCCAATCGTTGGTGTAATACACGGTCGACCAGGGTCCCCAAGGCTCGGGGCTTTCGTAGATGCCGAAGCCGCCTTGGAATCGGCTGTCGCGCGATTTGTCGGCGACGATTTGGCAGATCAGATACCGCTTGAGGCCGGCGTTGTAACTAACGCTCATTCGGTAGCAGCCGCCGGGATTTGAGAACGCCTGTCCACGCTCGCCGATCGATTTGGTCCACGTGGGCCGGCCACTGGCGTCGAGCTCACTGAAGAATTCATAAGCGGCCCGTTCGTTGATGCGCTTTTGCGGAACGCGCGCCAGGACGACGCCGTCGGCCGGTTCGTAGGCGCTGTCGCTGTTATGGGAATAGACGTAGACGAATTCGTCGCGGGCGCCGGCGTAGTTTTTGCCAAAGTTGAGAAAGGTTGGGCAGCCGAAGCTTTTGTTGAACTTCCAATCGCTCCAGGTCCAGGTCTGACCGTGGTCGGTGGACCAGCCGAGCTGTGAATTGTTCGTGTTTCGAACGAGGACATAGAGCACGCCATCGACCATCAGCATGCCGCTGGCTTTGCGGCCTCGCGCGCCTTCGCCTTTGGTCTCGAATGTGGCTGAGCGGATGTTGATGCCGCGAAAATCGTTCGGAGTGCCTGCGACGCGGACGAGGCCCATGCTCAATTTCTCTTTGAGGAAGGGCTCAAAGCCGTTGGCGTCGCCATAGGCAGTGTAGAGATTGTCATCGTCGGCCCAGGTGAGCGGCCAGTTGTCGCCGCCTTTGGCCTTTCGCACGATCGTGTCTTTGGGAGTCCACTCGACGTGGCTGATGAGCTTGCTTTGCGGATAGGGTGCCGCTCGGCTGGTCTTTTTGTCGATGATCGCCGCCATCAGCGGCTCGAACAACATTTCATTTACCGCATCGCGACTTTTGGCGCCGGCCAAATCAGCGCCATTACGCACCGCGATCAAATTCAAGCTCGGAATAACGAGGAGGATTTGATTGCCTGCACCGGCGCCCCAGTAGGCGTCTTTAGGTACTTTTGCAAAGTGACCATCGTTATTGCTCCACCAGCCGATGCCGTTGGGACCGGGTGTCCCGGCGTCGATCGTCGTTTCACGGACGGCTTCCTTGCTGATGAGTTGCTTGCCGTCCCAATCGCCGTCGCGGAGCATGAGGCGGCCGACGCGAGCAGCGGTGCGGGCCGTGTAGCCGCCGCCGCCCCAGGAGCCGACCATGGGCAGGCCATCGACGACCGAAGTCTGGCCATAGCCGACGCTCCATTCCTTGTCGGGTGCGCCGATTGGCCGCATTACTCGCTCGCGAAGCAAGCTGCGAACGTCCTTTTGTGGGCCATCATGAATCGCGGCCGTCACACAATAGGTCAGCAAAGCGATTCCCGGATTGCTGTATGCCCACTTTGTGCCGGGCTCCGTTACGACCGGCGTTTTGTCGCGCGAGATCGTGAAGGGATCGTTCGGTGGATCGAGCCGCTTCCAGAATTCGCCTTTCCAGCCGGGCTCGTTGGTGTGGGTGGTGCCTTCGACCGACGAGTCTTCGAGTCCGGCTGTGTGCGAACCGAGTTGCCGGATCGTGATTTTGGATTTTTGGGGATCGTTTTGCCACTGCTTGATGTACTTGGACGCCAGATCATCGAGCGAGATTTTTCCATCGGTCATCGCCACTGCGCACGAGACGCCGCCGACTACGGCTTTCGCCATTGAAGCAGTGAAATGCGTTTTGTCCGCGGCGTGGCCTTCGGCATACCACTCATAGACGACGCGGTCATTGCGGACGACGAACAGCGCTTTGGTCGTCTTGGCGATGCCGTCGCGCAGGGCGTCGAGCTTGGTTTGCGACATGCCTTGGCTCTCGGGAGTCGCCGTTTTCCATTCGAAGTCGGCGGCTGGTAGATAGGCGGCGAAAGCGGCGATGGTCACGATCAGCAAGGACTTAGTAGCGGTTATTCGACTCATTGTTGACCTCGGCGGAGCGCTAAAGTTTGAAGTTTTTTCATTACGGACGACTCCCGCGATGGTTGGAAGTGGTTGGCGCTGCGAGAGTTGTGAAATTGGGTTGAACTGGCTTTGCGCTCAAGTTGAGCGCGAATGTAGGCGAACAGTTGGGGCTTCGGGATCTGGGGTTGAGGGAGTGCGGTTCGCGCAGAGGTTGCCCTCCATAAATACCTATCGCGATTTGGGCAAAAAACCGGGCCAGATTTTGGAAAATTGTTTCAAGGGGAAAATGCTGGGAAATGTGAACGGCTAACGGTTGTAAATCGGTACGATGCCGCGGAGGGGAGCATAAGCTTCGTCGCAGGCGGCAAGGACTTCGGCAGTGAGTGGCGGCTTTTCGAGCACGGCTAGCGCGGTTTGCAGATGTTCGATTCGCGACACGCCAAGGATGGCGCTGGTAATGCCCGCTTGCTGAATCACCCAGCCGAGGGCGAGCTCGACGAGGGACCGGCCAGCTTTTTCGGCAATCTGCCTCAATCGCTCGACCGCCGCAAAATTCTCCGCGTGCCAATACCGGTCGCGATACAGCGGCATGCGGTCAAAACGCGTGCCGGCAATCGGCGCCGCGGCGAGGTGCTTCCCACTCAACAGCCCGCCCGCCAGCGGATTATATGGCACAGCGGCCAGATTGAACTCGCGACAACACGGCAACAGCTCCTGCTCGATTCGCCGCGCGAGCAAGTTATACATCGGCTGGACCGCGACGATTGGCTGCCAGCCGTTTGTCTCAGCCAGCCAGAGCATCTGGCAAACTTGCCACGAAGCATAATTCGAAACGGCAACGAACCGCACCTTGCCGGCCCGCACCAGCTCGTCCATCGCGGCCAGCGACTGCTCAAGCGGCGTCGCATAGTCCGGCTGATGCAAGTAATAGACGTCGAGATAGTCGGTTTGCAGTCGTTTGAGGCTGCCATCGATGTGCTTGTGAATCGCGGTGGGCGAGAGGCCTTGGTCCTCCGGCGCATCGCTGAATTTGACGCCGACTTTACTGGCGAGGATGACGCGTTCGCGGCGGCCGGCGAGAATTTGGCCCAGCATTGTTTCCGATTGGCCGCTGTTATAGACGTTGGCGGTATCGAAGAAAGTGAGGCCGCGCTCGAGGCACAAATCGACGACGGAGCGGGCGGCGGGCTCATCGAGCTGGCTGGCGAACGTCATCGTGCCGAGTGTGAGTGGCGCCACCGAGAGATTCGATTTTCCAAGACGTCGCGGATCCATGGCTATTTCAAAAAGTGTTGACGGAGAAACTGGATACTTTTTCGAGCCCAAGCGTCTTCTTTGGCGATCGATAGCTCGAGAGTCGGTTCAGGCGGCGGCCACAGTTCGAGTATGACATTTACGTCAATCGTGCGCTCTCTGCGAAGTCCGCCGAGAAGATCAAACAGATTTACCAGTCCGTCGCCGGCCGCACAACCTTCCACAATGAAGCCTTTTTTATGCGGCAAGCGACGAGCGACAAAGTCCTTGTAATGGACATTGACGACAAATGTCCCAAGCGACGCGAGGGTGGTGCGTAGGTCCTCGCCGCAGCCGAGCGAATTCGCGGTATCGAAACAGACGCCGACATGGCGGCTATTACACTGCTTAACGATGTCCGCCAGATCGGCGGCGACAAGCGAATCGTGGTTTTCTAAGGCCAGCGTTATGTCCGCCTGGGCATATTCAGGCAAGACAGATTTGATTGAGGCAATGGCATCGTCATACGTTGCGAAATGCTCCTCGTCGATCACGGTACGAACGATTGGCGAGACCAGCGTTTTCGCGATTTGCAAATAGGTTCGGAGCACGGACGGTTCAATTCCCCAGGTGCCGACTTCGAGATAAATGCCTTTTTTGCGCGCGAGTGCCGCTAGCGCGTCCAGTTGTGACGCAGAAAGGCGGTCGAGCGGCATGTTGTCGGCGATTTGCACGACGTGGACGCCGAGATTGACGGCTTTGTGCAGCAATTCGGCATGTGTCAGCGGATTTCGCGGCTGTTCGTAGCCGGGGACGCCGGCGGCCCAGACGTAGGTGTAGGAACTAATGCCGAGACGCATGATGCAGTGTTCTTATTGACGCCAAGTCGCACGATGGTGGGCGCAGCCCACCCTACATCCTCTCGCACGAGTTACTTTGCTGAAGCGGCCGTCTTGAGAAGCCGGCCGTTGCCGTTACGCTCAGCAGCCGCATGAGCCACCGCTCCATTGCCAGCCGTGTTCGTTGCCTCACCGTCGGCCGACGCGTCAAATACCAGACCGGCCGCATTAAAGCCACCATCGACATTGAGCACGTGGCCGTTGACGAAGCTCGATTCGCGGGCAGCGAGGAACAGGACGGCGGCGGCGATTTCTTCGCGCTCGCCGTAGCGTTTGACGGGGATTCGATCGTAATAGGCCTGGCGGGTCGAGGGCGTGTGCGTGCCGCGGCTTTGATCCGTATCGACGGGGCCGGGCGAGACGGCGTTCACGCGAACGCCCAGCGGCGCGAGCTCGACGGCCATCACCTTGGTGAGCAAAATCACGCCGGCCTTGCTCGCGCCGTAAGCCCCCCTGCCCTGCCCTCCGCGCTGGCCGGAAATGGACGCGATGTTGACGATGCGACCACCGTTGTTTTTTAGCATGGCCTTGGCGGCGGCCTGACCGCACAAAAATGTGCCGGTCAGGTTCACTCGGAGTTGCAATTCCCACTCTTCCAGCGTCGTTTCCAACACCGGCTTGTTGGACCCGATGCCGGCGTTGTTCACGAGCACGTCGAGGCGGCCGAATTGAGCGAGCGTGTCGCCGATCAAGGCATTGACTTGGGCCGGCTCGGCGACATCGGACCGGATGGCGATCGCCTGGCCGCCGCTGGCGACAATTTCGCCGGCAACGCGACGAGCACTCGCGCCGTCGATATCGGCGACGACCACGGACGCTCCTTCCGCGGCCAATGCGGCCGCGATTGCCTCGCCGATGCCTCGGCCGGCACCGGTGACAATGGCTACGTCGTCTTGAAACCGCATACGTTGTCCCTTGTTCTTTCTCGCCAAGCCCTCTGGCGGTGGGCACAGCCCACCCTACGCCTTCTGCGCCGACGCTATTTTGGCGGCAGCTTGAACTCGAAGTTGTTGCCGTCGGCTTTCACAATGATTTCTTCCGGCTGAATTTTGTCGCTGCAAGGCAGAGGCGGAAAAACAACGCGGCTGGCAAAATCCGCTTCATTCTTCTTGATCTCTTCGGGCGTCATGTTCGCCTTGTCCTCGCCCGAAAGGGCTGGACGACGGCCGGTCGGCATTTCGAACGTAATGCGATGCGGCCCTGTCACGGCGCCCGGCTTGGGTGGAATGCCGATCGTGGTGAGCGAAAATGTCCCGTCTGCACCAACCTCACCGCGGGCCTCCCGGCCTGGGTTGCCGGCTTTGCGGCCGGTCTTATCGGGGTCATCGACTGGCGCAAACACGATTACGCCACCCGCGGCAGGTTTGCCCTCACAACTCGTGACTTTGCCGGTGACGGGTACGAGCGCGTACGGATCAGCTTTACAGCCGGCGAAGGTTGCCAGAAGCGCGGCGGCGATGAAGAAGCGTGGCATGGGGCAGGAGAATCGAATGCAATGGAGAATGACCGGGAGGCTGACGCCTCCCGCTCGCCATTTTGTTAAGCGGCCTAAAAATCGCCAATCGTCAGTCCGTCGTCACGATAGTACAGCCGGGAATAGACGCTGACGGTGCCGTTCTGTCCGCAGGTCGTGTTGGGCGAGCAGCGTTTGGAGTCGATGTTGTTGCTGACGAAGCGGACGGATCCATCGACCAGGCAGAATTGGAGCCCGTTGGGGTGCATACTGGTCGCGCTGCCGCGAATGTTGTTGGGGTCGTTGCCTGTGTTGCAACATTGGCCGGAAGCGGTGAGCGCGGAAGCGGGATAGGACTGGTTCGGCGGATTGGCGTCGAACGTGTAGGCGTTGTTGGAGCCGACCTGCGTGGGCCAGATGCCGCCCATGCTGATGAAATTGTTCTGCATCGCGACCGCCCGCTCACCGATGAGAAACGTGTTGCTCGTCCCGTCGGTCACATCCACTATCCGCGTGCTTTTGTTGGCATAGCCCGTATCCGACGTCCAATCGCGCCACATCACCATCGGCTTGGTAGCCGGATAATTGAGCTTCGGATAGCCCTGCAGAAATTTGTTGAACTGCTTGGGATTTCCGGGATCGGAGGGACACATAAAGCTCTTGATCGGCGTCATGATCAATTGGGTCAGCGGAGAGTTCGCCGTAGGTGCGGGCACCGTGCCCATGCCGACATTGAGCTGCTGATACAAACCTGTTTGCTCGATAAAGGGCAGAATCCGATTCGGCCACGTCCACTCATTGTTCACCACGGTGGTCACGTTCGGCACCGGATTGATAATGCCGATCGGAAAGGCCTGCGACGTGTCGTGATAGTTTTGCATGGCCAGGCCGATCTGCCGCAGATTGCTCGCGCACGACATGCGGCGGGCCGATTCGCGGGCGGCTTGCACTGCCGGCAGCAATAGGGCCACCAGCACGCCAATAATGGCGATGACGACCAACAGCTCGACCAGCGTGAATCCCACGCGATTGGATTTTGTCGCTTGCATCAAAGCGGTTCCTTCTTACGAATCGGCGCGGGGAGGGTTCGCATGCGCCAGGCGGGACTTGCATCTTACCCATTGGATGTCTTAAATGGACTTTGATTTTGTAAGACAGCACTTAAAAATAACCAAAGTGTTATGAGGCGATACAAAGATCTTACGCTGGCCCAATTGCGAAGTTTTTCGTCCGTTTGCCGACTGGGCACGTATGCGGCCGCCGCGCGGGAGCTGGCCCTCACCAGCCCGGCGATCTGGGAGCAGCTCAACGGTTTGCAGCGTTACTATGGCCGCAAACTGTTGGTGCGGCGCGGGAATGGCGTGGCGCCGACGGTCGATGGCGAGCACTTGCTCAAGATGATTCGGCCGGTATTGGCCGGGCTTGATTCGACTCGTGACGCGATGCTGCAGCATGGTGGAACGCGGCCCGAATCGCTGACGATCGCCACCAATCTGCGTGTGCTGGCGGAAGAGATCAGCCAGGGTCTGGCCACATTTCAGCGCGACAACTCGGACATTCGTTTGCGTTTGGTGTTCACTGGCAACGATGTTCACGAGCGAGTCGAGAGCGGGGAAGCCGATGTCGGGTTCACCCTCGAGCCCGGACCGGACCAAGATTATGGGGCGACGATCGACTATCAGCCGGCCGGCGAAGTCGATTATTTATTGGTGCTGCCGCGGCGGCATCCGCTGAGGCGCGGGTCGGCACTGCGCGTCGAGCATTTAACCCGTTATCCGCTCGTATTAGGCGACTCGGCAGCGTACTCCCGCCACCGAGTCGAGGAAGTTCTGCATCGGCATCTTCTGAAGAGCTCGGTGCGCGTGGCGGTCGAAACGAGCAGCGATGAATACACGCTGGCCTGCGTGCGGGCCGGGATGGGAATTGGGATTACGATTGGCGCAGGTCGCGGACCTCTGTTTGGCGGCCTGGCGGTTCGCTCGCTCCGCCGCTGGTTTGGGACGGCCCGCCTAGGGTTCGTATGGCGGCGCGGCGCGTTCATCTCGCCGGGGCAGCGTGAACTGACCGATGCGATTCGCTCGACGATTCGGGCATGAGGACGAGAAATTACCGCGGAGGACCCAGCGCAGCCCAAGGGCCGCCGACCCAATACGGAAGATTTACCGCGGATAACGCGAATGACGCGGATAATTCGTTCTTCTATCCGCGCTATCTTCGAAATCCGCGGTTCTCTTTTCTTAAGACGACAAGCTTGTTCTGAAACCGCCAATTGGTAACACAAAGGCCAAGAATTGTCGCGGGAGAATTCTATGCCACAACCAACTCTGCAGGACGTTGTTGTGGTCGCTCTTGTCCAGCCGTGTGCGTCTTAATCAAACACCGCAGCACTTCCGCCACGCTCCAGGCCTGCGCGATGCAACCCCGCGGCGTGAACGGCGCCTCCGCGTCAAAAACCTCGCTGATCGAGCCGACGCACGCCTCGTCGATATGATCGTCGAATTTTAAAAGCTGCTCATGTGCCTCAGCGACTTGATCGGGGTGCAGCTTCAGCCACGCATTGACATACGGCCCAATCAGCCACGCCCACACGGTTCCCTGGTGATACGCCGCATCGCGGGCCCGCAAATCGCCATAATACTTCGCTTTATAATCGGGATGCCCCGGCGCCAGCGACCGCAGACCATACGGCGTCAGCAATTTGTCGCGGACAACATTCAGCACCGGCTCCCAGTGGTCTCGATCGAGAATCGGATAATCGAGCGAGAACGCCAACAGTTGATTGGGCCGCAGCGACGCGTCGTATTGCGTGTGCTCGCCGTCGATCACGTCGTATAGATAGCCGCCCTGCTCGTACCAAAATCGCTCGTTGAACGATTGCCGCGCTTTTTCGGCTTGTTCGTTCCAGCGATCGGCTTCGCCATCCCGCCCGGCCGCCCGCAACCATTTCTCCAGCAACTTGAGCGCGTTGAACCAGAGCGCGTTGATTTCCACCGCCTTCCCGCGCCGCGGCGTGACCACCCAGTCGCCCACTTTTGCGTCCATCCATGTCAGCTGATAACCCTCGGCCCCTTGCCGCAGCAGCCCATCCGCCGGATCAACACCGATGTTGAACCTCGTCCCGTGCATGTGATGATTGGCCACATCGATCATCTTCGGCAACAGTTCGGCCAGCGTTGTCTTGTCGTCGGTGACTTTTGCATATCGATCGAGGGCGTGAAAGAACCACAGTGTCGCATCCGCCGTGTGATACAGGCCCTCTTTCTCGCCTTCGGGGAACAAATTCGGAATCAAGCCGTCGCGAATGTGGTTCGCGAACGTCCGCAAAATGTAGCCCGCTTCGGCATATCTGCCGGTACACAGCGTCAGCCCTTCCAGGCTGATCATCGTGTCGCGGCCCCAGTCCGTGAACCAGTGATAACCGGCGATCACCGTTCGCGCCTCATCACCGGCCGCCGAAGCCCGCGCGGCATCTTCCACGCGCCCCGCCGGCTTGATCAAAAACTGATCCGCCGCCAGCACCAATTCCGCCGCCAGGCCTTCTTGCGCTGCCGGATTCGCCTGAGCCAGCAGTCGCTCCCGCCGCTGCCGCTCCGCCACAAGCGCATCCGCCGGGATCAGCGCACTCACCGTGTCCCAAGTTTCAGTCGAAACGACCAGGGCCGCATCTTTGCCCGGTATCAGATCGACACGGTAGTAACCGGGACTCCACAACGACCCGCGGGCATCGTATCCGCGGGTGTGCTCGATGCGGTGCATCCGCTCGGCAATGATTTTCCCTTCGGCCGTGAACGCCGCCCGCTCGCCATGCATCAGCATCCGCACCGGCGGCAAATTGCCCGCCGCCCTCAGCTCGTAGCGATCGGCGGTAATCGTTAGCGTGAACGGCAGCGGCAGCGGCGTGCTCACGGCCGCGTCGTGTGACCGGAAATGCACGCTCGGCAGGAGTTTCAGCCGCACCGGTCCCTGTCCGTCCAGCATCCGGTAAATCACGAACACCGTATTCTGCCCGTGCGGAAGCAAAATCTGCTTTTCGATCGTTGCGCCATCGACCTGATATTGCCAAATCGGCAATCCAAACTCCAAACGAAAATCGGTCAGATAATCCGCGCAGTGCAAACTCAAGTCTTCGGTGCCATGTTCGCTGCCGCTGAGTTCGTCGCCCCCGAGCAAAACTTCCCGCCCGCCTGGCAGCCGAACTTTCTCCGACAAATGCGAGAGCGTCATCATCCGGCCCAGCGGCGCCGGCAGCGCGGCGATCAAGAGGCCGTGATACCGCCGCGTCGCCACTCCCGATACCGTTCCCGACGCATATCCGCCCAGGCCATCCGTCACCAACCATTCGCGCGTTAGCAGCGCCTCGCGCTCGCTTTCGCTGCGTGCCCACGGCATATGGCGAATCAATTCGTTCATGACCGCACCTCCGGCGCTAGCCACAGTGACGATTCTCCGAGCAGCTTCCAATCCTCGTGCATTACCAACTCCGGTGTGCCTAGTCCACCGTACCGCACGTTCTCGCTCGACCACCGAATCGTCCAGCGTGTTCCCTCCGGGGGCGCCAACAGGGGCTCGGCCAGCGGACAATAATGAAAATCCGGTCCTAAGTTGACGATCAACATTCGGTCTTCGCGTTCGGTCGCGCCAAAGTAACGCAGCAAAAATGCGCGCTCGTTCAGGATCGCTCCGTCATACCATCGTTCATCCTGGGGCTTCAATGTCGGCTCTTCCCTCCGCAGCCGCAAGAGATCCTTATGCAAGCGGTAAATCGGCTCGTTGGTCTTGCGTTCCGTCAAATCCAGCCGACACCGTTCAAACGTTTGAGGCTTTGCCGGATCGTCGATAATGGCCTGCGATTCCTTCGTCGCGATACTCGGAAATTGCGACAGAAACTCCTTGCGACCTTTATGCACCAGCGGCGCGAGCTCCGCATGATGATCAGCAAAAAACAGATACGGCGTCGTCGCCCCGAATTCCTGGCCATGGAACAGCATCGGCGTCCCCGGCCCCAGCAACAGTAGCGCTGTCATCGCTCGATATCGCCCGCCGCCCGTCAACTCGTGCATTCGCTCGCCCGTCAGGGAGTTCGAAACCTGATCGTGGTTTTCTAAAAACGTGATAAATGCCCAGGGCGGCACATCACGACACGGTGTCCCGCGTCGCTTGCCTTGCCACTGGCTCCATTGGCCTTGATACAAGTAGCCGTTCTTCGTCGCGGACAAGAGCTCCTCCGCCCGTCCCAAATAGTCTGAGTAATAGGCCTCGTTCCGGCCCCGCAGCGCCACGACGGCCGAATGGTGAAAATCATCGTTCCACACGCCGTCGAGCCCATACCCGCCTTGGCTCGCCGGCCGCACGAGCTTCGCTTCCTGCGGCTCATTTTCCGCCACGATTACAATCGAGCGCCGGCCCGCCTTCTCTCGCGCCTGCCTGGCCAGCGCGGCGATGACGTGATCATCGGATTCGTCATAAATATTCTGTGTCGCATCCAGCCGCAAACCATCCAGGTGAAACTCATCGATCCAATAGCCGGCATTTTGAATAAAGAAATCGCGCACCGGCTCGCAGCCGCGCGCATAGAAATTGAGCGCCTCGCCCCAATCCGTCGTGTGCTCAGCCGTGAAATACTCCTCCGCAAACTGCTTCAGATAATTGCCGTCGGGCCCAATGTGGTTATAGACCACATCCAGAATCACCCCCATGCCCAGCGCATGCGCCCGATTCACAAACCGCCGCATCTCATCCGGCTGCCCGTACACATGCGCCGGTGCATACAAATCGACGCCGTCATAGCCCCAGTTGAACTTCCCGGGAAACTCCGCCACCGGCATCACTTCCAACAGCGTGATCCCCGCCTCTTTCAATTCCGCCAACTCGCGTTCTGCCGCCGCCCAAGTTCCCTCGCCCGTCAAAGTGCCCAGGTGAAACTCATAAATCACTTGCCCCGCTAACTTGACGCCCGGCCAAGCCGCGTCCGTCCACTGAAAACCGACCGGATCGACAACCTGCGACGGTCCATGCGGCCCCTCCGGCTGAAACCGCGACGCCGGATCGGGATAACGCTTCTCGTCATTATTTAAGAGCAACCAATACAAGTCCCCCGCGCCCGCCTCTTTCACAAACAGCGAAAAAAAACCGCTTTCCTCAGCCTCCATACTTCGCGGCTGATCAATACCCCTTCCCCGACTGTTGATTTGCACCTGCACGTTCTGGCAGCGCGGTGCCCACACCCGAAAATGCACGCCGCCCCCCGGCTGAACTTCCGTCCCCACGCTCAGCCGCCGCTTATAGGCCCCAAAATCTCCCACCGAATCGCGCAAAATATCCATTCCCTTCCGCTCATCCTTCCCCGCGGCGGTCTTTAGCATCGTTTTCATAACCTTCAGCCGCCGGACGCAAACGCAAACACCGTGCCAGAACTATCCACGCCGGATTACCATATTTATCGCTGCCACCAAGCAACCAGGGGCAAATAAGCGCCAGTCCGGCTGCTAAAGCCGATTCGGAATTCCATGAGCATTGTCCAAAACGAATTGGATTAGCACAGCTCCACCAGCCAGCTCAATTGTACCGACGATGGCCAACATTGATGACATGCTCGCGGTTGCCGTCCAGCACCATCAGGCGGGTCGATGGCATTCTGCGGAGCTGATGTATCGAGAAATTCTTGCGGTCGATTCCGCCCAAGCGGATGCGCTGCATTTGCTGGGGGTCGTCGCTTCGCAAATGGGGAAAAATGAGTTAGCCGTCGAGTACATCAGTCGAGCCATTGAAATAATCGGGACCGAATCTGTCTTTCACAGCAATCTCGGCACTGCATTCCAGGCCCTCGGGAAGCTAGACGACGCGGTCCGGTGCCTCCGCCGCGCACTGGAGCTGAATGCGGAGGACGTAGCCGCCGCCTATAACCTTGGAAATGCCTTGCAGAACCTGGGGATGTTGGATGAGGCAGTCGCTTCCTACCGCCGGGCGTTACAACTCCGGCCCAACCATGCCCCTGCGCATAACAATCTAGGAAATGCGCTCAAGAGCCAGGGGAAACTGGATGACGCAATCGCCTGCTTCCGCCGCGCAATACACCTAAATCCGAACTACGCTGAGGCCCATAAAAACCTGGGAGAGGCGTTCGAACTTAAGGGCAACACGGATGAGTCGGCTGCTTCCCTCCGCCGGGCCCTCGAGCAGGATCCCGACTACGTCGAGGTTACCAGCCTGGGGAATACTTTTCAGAACCAGGGGAAATACGGTGACGCGGTTGCCTGTTTCCACCGCGCGGTCGCAATGCAGCCTGACGATGCGAATGCGCATTACAACCTTGGCAACGCGTTTAGTGCTTTAAGTCAATACGACGGCGCCGCTTCTTCTTATTTGCGGGCCCTCGAATTAAGACCGGATTTCCAAGAGTCCTATACCAACCTCGCCGTTGCGTTTCAGGGCCAGGGAAAACTGGAAGAAGCCATTACGTATTTTCGCCAAGCGCTGGAAATAAACCCGCACGACGCCACCGCCCTCAATAACTTGGGCCTGGTTTATCTCGCTTTGGGCAAGCTCGATGACGCGCTGGCGTCGTTCCGCCGGACATTGGAGCTGAAACCGGACTATCTCAAAGCGCACAGCAACCTCGCCAATACGCTCCAACAGCTCCGGCGACTCGACGACGCTCTGGCCAGTTACGACCGAGCATTAGCGCTGAACGCAGATTGTCCCGTCGCGCATTATGGTCGGTCGCTGCTGAGACTGCTGCAGGGTGATTTCGCTCGCGGCTGGCCCGAATACGAATGGCGCTGGAAAACTGGCGCGCAGGTGGAACGCGATTTTTCGCAGTCCAGATGGGACGGAAGTCGACTGCATGAGAAGACGATCTTGCTATCCGCCGAGCAAGGGCTTGGTGACACGATACAGTTCGTTCGCTACGCGTCGCTCGTGAAGCAGCGAAATCCAACAGCGACGGTCATCCTGGAATGCTATCCGTCGCTGATGAAGCTATTCGCGAGATGCCCCGGCATCGACGTGCTAGTTCCACACGGCCAGGAATTGCCGCGGTTTGACCTCCAAACACCGCTCCTCAGTGTGCCGGGACTTTTGAAAACCGCGCTCGATACGATCCCTGCCCAGACGCCTTATCTATACGCGGACCCACCGCTCATCCAGTACTGGCGCAACCGTCTGAAACAAGTCCAAGGCCCTCGAATCGGCATCAACTGGCGGGGACAGGTCGCGACCCGTCAACGTGACATTCCGCTCCAGTGCCTGAAGCTCCTGGCCGAACGCTCTGCCGCGAGCTTCATCAGCCTGCAAAAAGATGCGACCCATGACGAATTATCCGCGATCAGCGGAGACGAAAAAACCGTCATCGATCTCGGTCCCGCTCTCGACGCTACGCACGGTGCCTTCATGGATACTGCCGCCGTCATGATGAACCTCGATCTCGTCATCACTTCCGACACCGCCATCGTTCATCTCGCCGGCGCACTCGCCGTCCCCGTCTGGATGCTGCTCCCCTTTGTTCCCGACTGGCGCTGGCTTCTCGACCGCGAAGACAGCCCCTGGTATCCCACGATGCGTCTCTTCCGCCAAAAATCCCCCGGGGACTGGGACGGCGTCTTTCACGACGTCGCCGCTGCATTACAGCAGACAACTCAAAACATCACACGTTAGCTAAGCAAGTCTCACTGATATACTTTTTCGCAAACATTACTAGCTTTACTAAAACGAGAGCCAGAGCGTACTGCAAATGGACAAGCCCCAGCTACTACCCTTCATTGCCCGGCCATTCTATGGCCCGACAGGAGCACACATCCTTTCCGAAAAAGCTTGCTGGTCCGGGCAAAGCGACGCGCCCATGGACGCCATTACCGGACAGCGAGCCAGCTCTCTCCTCACAGCGGGTAGCCCAGGTTGCTCGCAACCTGGGCAATCAAGAGGCATTTTGCTTAGGCCATCGGTTGCAGAACGGCGTTTCATCTCCCAGAATTCTTTTTCATGAGTGACCACCGACGAGACTTCGTCGATCAGCGCTATGTCCACTTCGTCACGTTTTCTGTCAATCGCCGACGGCGCTTGCTCGAGCTTGACCATCCGAAGAGAATTGTGCTGGGCGTGCTCAATCATCAAATGGAAGCAAATGCGGCCAAGTGTGTCGGCTTTGTGATCATGCCGGATCATGTGCATGCTCTTCTTTGGCTGCCCAATCCGGTTGATCTGCGGAGATTTTTACACGGTTGGAAACGGATGAGCAGTTTCGCTATTCGAAGCTGGTATGCGGATCATGCTGCTAATTATTTCGCTGGCTTTGGACCGGGCGACAAGTTCTGGCAGCCGAAGTCCTACACGTTTCACATTTACAGTGAGCGGAAGCTGCTTGAAAAGTTGGATTACATGCACCTCAATCCTGTTCGGGCCGGCCTTGTCCAGAAAGCCGAAGACTGGCGCTGGAGTTCCGCCCGCTGGTACCTTTTGCATCGCAGCGTCGGCGTGCCATTAACATGGATCGAATAATTGACGGGCCGCGAAACGCATCGTCGGTTCCGATGCCTCTTCCAAACCCAGGTTGCAAGCAACCTGGGCCACCCCGCGGACGCGGAAATCCAGTTAACGGCCAAACAAATCAAAATCATCCAGCAGACAAACTTCCCAAAATGAAAAGCGCCTGGCTTCTCGCAGTCCTCGTCGCTCAAGCGACGAACTTGGTTAGCGCCGCCGCCTATGACCTGGAAATGCGCGTGCGCCTATTCTCAAAGGAAATCGTTTTCGGCGATCCGCTTTACATGGAGGTTACAATTGTCAACGGCGGCAAATCATCCGTGATCGCACCCCCTCCGTTGTTCAGCTCCTACAAAACACAACTGAATATTGAAAAGTTGCCGGCACGGCTCATCACGTATGCCGGCCCTGAGGGTGATGTCGGCGGAGAGGCTGCCGTCCGCCCAAACAATTTTAAGAATTTCCTCATTGGGGATTCCACCGCCATGGAATACAGGCCGGGCGAGCCACATAAGCACTATTGGTTCTTCTTGCTTCCCAGCATGCACGATTTGGAATTCAAACGACCATTCTGGAAACATCTGGAGGAGGATGAAACACTAGCCGTCTGGCTCAGCTACAACGTCGAATACACCGGTCGTTCGCCTAGGCTGGCGCTTCTAAGCGCGGTCCAACACATACGCATTAATAAGCGCCCTGATGAAGAAATCAAATCGCTCGAAAAGTGGTTCGAGGGGCAAGACCACAAAGGCAAAGGCGATGCCCCGGAGATGGGACCAGACCCCGGCGATTTCCGGATTTTCTCAAGCGCTCGCAATCGCAAACAAACACGCGAGTTCGCGGAAGCCGTGAAAATCGGCGAGTTGGCCGACCTACTACAGTTCACGCTCTTGCTTCAGGATGTTTTTCATGCCGCCCCTGAGGCCAAGCCCGCTGCCGAAGCGCGCTTCATGGCAAAGCTCCGCGCCCAGCCCGACATTAAGCGGCAAGCACTCGCTCGGCAGCTTTTTGCTGACACCCACAATGGTCTGTCGAGGGCCGCGTATGAGGCCATTAAAGTAATCGCAGAAGTGGACTGGTGACCGACGGCGGGATGGCTGTGTTTTGCGAAGCATTACACGGCGAACTGGCAATCACGGGCTTGACCGTAAGGTAGCAACCGATTTTTCTTCCAACGGCGCCCAACCTTCAGACCACCTTTTGCCCCCGCGCGGTCGGCCACCAAAACCGAAACCTGACTGCTGACTCCGTCTTCTGTCTCCTCCTATGAAACGCGCCGCGATCGTCACCCTAGCCATCGGCGAGCCTTATCGCTCCCGCTGGGAAACGTATGCCAAGGGCGGCTGGATGGCTTATGCCAACAAGTGGGGAATGGACTTGATCGCCGTCCACGAGCCGCTCGACACTTCGCCGCGCGGTTTGTCGAGGTCACTCGCCTGGCAAAAATGCCTGGTGCTGAGCCAGGAGTGGGCCTCTCAATACGAGCGGATTGCGATCCTGGACTGTGACATTGCGATTAACGCGCTCGACGCGCCGAACGTGCTCGATCAGGTTGAGCCCGAGCACGTCGGCGGCGTCATTAGCTGCGCGCAGATTCATGAGGATTTGCGGCCCATGCTGCGAGCAAAAAAGTGGCCGTATGACGTGCCGGGCGTCACGTGTTAGTCGGCGACAATCTCTAGAGAATTCCAATTTTCGTTCGTCCAATCAGCGACCGTTGATTGAAACCCTTTTACGCGTTCTTGGATCATTATTAATGCTTCGCGCTTGACAATTTTGCAGTCTTCGCCGACTTTAAATCGATTGCGCCTGTCCCTATCGTCAGGGCGCGACCTCCTGCCGGAAAAATCGCGGCTCCCCAAGCCGTCCGAAAATCTCTCCCTATGCGCAAACCATGCCGCGCCGTGCGGAAATCCGCGTGGTCGAAAGCTTTGTCCGCTTTTCGGCCGCTCCGCTTGGAGCCGCTGGAGCCGCGTGAATTGCTGGCCACAACGCCAATCGTTCAATATGTGATTCGAACGCTCGAGCCGGGGACCGATACCCCGATCAATTCGATTCTGGCCGGCCGCGATTTTGACCTGGAAGTGCTCGCGCAGGACCTCCGCAACGATGGCGACCCCAGCCGCGGCGTGTACGCGGCATTTTTGGATGTCCTGTATGACGAGTCATTAGCCAAAGTCCGCGTAGCCGAAGTCCAGCGAATCTCATTCTTTGGCGACCTGACGGGCACATTCAGCCTCTCGTTCAACGGCCAGACGACGGATCCCATCATTTACGACGTAAATACGCCGCAAGGAGCAGCAGCTCTTCCGGCGAAGCTCGAAAACGCCCTCAATAAGATACTCGGACCGGGCTCGGTCAAAGTGACTCCGGACGCTGATACCTTTCTTATTCATTTCATCGGCCAATATGATGTCGATGAGCCGATGCTTCAGTCGAGCGACCCGAACATCCTCGTCACGGAAGTCGTCAAAGGCGATCCGAGCGTGCCCAAGTCGTTTACGGAGGCATTTCGCTCCTACGACTTAGGCCTCGGCGACGACCTGCCCAGTCCCTATCAAATTTCGCTTTCGGCCAATAATGCGCCCGATCGGATCGATGAGCTAGGCGCCCAGGTGGGCCTCACGGCCACGCACAACGTTCTCACCGAGGTCGTCCGCGGCAGAGTAAAGGCCCTCATGCCCGGCAATCAGTCTTCGCAAAACCTCGTTTTCACTCCCGATTTTTCGCAAATCACCAGTCCGATTCACGATACGCTCGTCTTTGCCGATATCAACGCAACGCCGGCGGAAAAATCCTATGTCAGCCCCGATCAAATCGCTGCCCTTCCCGTCAGTTTGACGATCAACGCCGCTCTGGTCAGTGCCCCCGTGGCTGCCTCCCTCGACGAGGACAACACAGCCGGCGTTATTATCTCCGTCCTGCCCAGCGTCGTGAAAAATCCGGCGGCTCCCAGCGGCGTCGTCGAGTTGCGATCGATCACGCAGCCGGCTGGCGGCGTCGTCACGATTCTCGATCCCAACAACACACCGCATGATTTCAGCGACGATATTTTGGAATTCGTTCCGGCGCCCAATTTTTTTGGCACGACGACGTTTACGTATCAGGCGGGCATCGCCGGCGACACGAACTCCTTCGATACCACTTCCAACACCGTTACCGTCACCGTCAACCCGGTCAACGACGCGCCGACCAACAACGTTCCGGGTCCCCAATCGATGTTTGAGGATGGATCGTTGGCGTTTTCGGCCGCCGGCGGCAATCCGGTGTCTATCAGCGATATCGACGCTGACCCAACGGGGGTCAAAGTAACGCTCCAGGCCTCCGTTGGGACGATCGCCGTCGCACCGGTTTCCGGCATTAACTTTACGACTGGTCAACCCGCCGGCGGCACAACCCTCGTGTTTTCGGGCACAACATCGGCCGTGAATGCGGCTCTCGCCGGCCTGACCTTTAAGCCGTCCCAGGACTTCAATGGCCCGGTCACAATCACGCTCACGACCGACGATCAGGGCAACACAGGAAAGCCCATCGGTGTTTCGCTCAAAGCCACCAGCACCATCGCCATCAACGTTGCGCCGGTCAACGATGCGCCGGTGTTGCAAGTTCCGTCGGTCACGCAATCGGTTTATACGGCCAATAGCCTGGCGTTTTCTCCCAGTTTTAACAACGCGATCACGGTCAGCGATGTCGATGCGGGTTCCGACCCGATGAGCGTTTCGATCACCGCATCGGACGGTTTGGGGACGCTTGCGGTTGCGGATATTTCCGGCGCGCAGATCGGCGGCAACGGAAACGCCAGTCTCTCGATCACCGGCTCCCAGTCCGCCATCAACTTAACGCTCTCTACGCTAGTTCTTACGCCTGGGAAGATCGCAGCCAATGGTTTTTTGATCGTTTTGGCCAATGATCAGCAGCTAAATCCCGGCCCGGCGCTGACCGATCAAAAACAAATTGCGGTCAATGTTTCGGTCACGACGAATCCTTTTGGCGTCAACGACGCGCCACTGGGTCTTACGGAAGGCCAGGCAAGTTACATCATCGATGTTCTCGCCAACGATCTCACCAACGATCCGGCCAAGCCGACTCTCGTTTCGTTCACACAGCCGACGCGCGGAACGCTGACTCGCTTCAACACACAGAATCCTCCCGACCTGACCGACGGCAGGCTGATCTACATTCCGCCGCTGACGCCGGCCAGCCAGCTCGATCTCGATTTCTTCACTCCCGCTTCCGCTCCTCCCGTCGCGTTCACCTATGTCATGGATGAAACGCCGAGCATCGGGTTGCCCCAATCGCCGCCGGCGACGGTCACACTTCGCATCGCGAACGTTCCTGATTTGCCCGTTGCGGTCAGCCCCTTGTATGCCACTTCGGTGGGCATTCCGCTGACTCTAACGGCCGCTCAAGGACTGACGGTCGGCGCCACGGACGTTGATAACAACTACGGCGATCCAACGGAAGCCAAGCTCACCGTAACCGGCGCGACCGCCTCGACTCCACTTCTAGTTCAAACGACCGGCGGCGGCACCGCCAGCGTCAACGCTGATGGTTCATTCACGTATAGCCCCTTGCCTGGTTTCCAAGGGGACGACACGTTTGATTTCCGCATTCATTCCAGCCTGGGGCCGGATTCGAATCCCGCG
This sequence comes from Pirellulaceae bacterium, assembly GCA_036496265.1. Taxonomy (GTDB): domain Bacteria; phylum Planctomycetota; class Planctomycetia; order Pirellulales; family Pirellulaceae; genus CAYLLN01. Next base: position 48,926 of record DASXLL010000149.1, read on the forward strand.
ACCGTAAAAATCCACGTTTCTCCGCCGCCCACCGCGAGCGACGATTCGTTCAATGCTCAGGAAGACCAGCCATTCAACTCTCCTGCCAGCGTTTTAGCCAATGATAACGACAACTTCGACCACGAAACACTCTCGGCCGTTTTGATCACGAACGTTCCCGCTTTCACCGGCTCGGTGGCGCTGTCATCCGACGGGAATTTCACGTACACGCCCGCCGCCAATTTCAACACCACTCGACCGCCGAGCGCCCCAATCTTCTTCACCTACCAAGCGGTCGTTCCCAGTGGGCGACAAACGGCCGTTGCAACCGCATTCATTACGGTCAACGAGGTCAACGACAATCCAGTTGCCGTCAACGATAGTTTTCGAGCCGCGCGAAACAACGGCATTCTCGGCAGTGATCAACTCATTAACGTACTTGGCAACGACTCGTTCGCCCCTGATGTCCAGGAAACGTTGTCCGTGATTGGTCTAAACGGTACCGCGGCTGATAGCTCTGGCAACCTCGCCTCGCTGCCGACGAATGCCGGCGGCTCGGTCCGCCTCGTCAACGGCCATGTTCTATATACGTCACCAACTAACACCGGTGACGACCCCTTCACTTACATCCTGAGCGACGGCCGCGGCGGCACAGCGACGGGGACCGTGTCGGTCCACGTTGCACCGCTTTATGATTATGGCGACGCGCCGGACAGTTACGGTACGCTGTTCGCGTCTGACGGACCTCGCCATTTGGCAACGGGGCCACAACTTGGCCTGCTCCGCGATGAAGAACTAGATGCCTCACCAAACAACACCGCCACCGGCGACGATACGATCGGCTCCGCGGACGAAGACGGGCTCGTCTCGTATTCGGTGACTCCCAACGCGCAATCCACAATCGCCCTGCAAGTCGTCGCCAACAACGTGGTGCCGAAGCTCGACGCCTGGATCGATTTCAATCACGACGGCACGTTCACGGCTGACGAAAAAATCAGCGACAGCGCCTCCATTGCGGCCGGCACATCATCGATATCCTTCATACCGCCGGCAACCACTCCCCTCGGCCCGACTTTCGCACGTTTCAGGCTCAGCACGGCGGGCGGACTCGGTCCCACCGGCCTATTGCCCAACGGCTCAGTTCCTGACGGTGAAGTCGAAGATTATGTAATCAACGTTTCTCAAGATCTCGTCGTGGATCTGTCCAATGCCCCGAGCGGCAGTCAAATCAGCATTCGCAAAAACGGCAACAACGTTGAGGTTTTTGACGTCGCCAACAACACGGCGCTCCAATCGAGCCCGCTGGCATCGACTCACGCGATCATCATCCACGGCTCGGCGACGCAGCCTGACCAAATGAAGGTCGATTACGCATTCGGTGGCTTCTTCTCTGTGCCGGGTGGGATTCAACTCGACGGCGGCGCGGGGGGCGGCGACTCGCTGACGATTCAAGGCGCCAGCGGCCGTACAACGTCCGCCGTTTATATCTCGCAAGGGCAGTCGCTGGGCAATGCCGCCGTGCAAACGACCGACAGCGGCGTTCAAAACAACATTGTGTTCACCAATTTTGAGCCGCTCTCATTCAGCGGCATCAATAGCTTTTCCGTGCAAGGCATGCTGCCCATCGGCGGCGATCAGCTTGACCTGGGCGGCGCTACGAATGTAAATCTTGGCACCACGATCAATCTGAATGGCGGCACGCTGAAGTTGCCGGCCGGCGTTTCGCTCGCCGCCGGAGAAACGCTGCAGGGCACGGGTGTCATCGTCGGACCCATCAACGCCGCCGCCGGGTCGGTGATCAAGGCTACCGGCTCGCTGACGTTGGGTGATCCCAATTCCACAACCGGTTTCGTCACCCACGGCGAGCTTGACACGGGCGGGAATCTGGTGACCCTTCTTTCGGCCGGGCCGGTCATTCTGGGCTCGCTGACTACGCTGGGAGCACAAGGAATCGCCGGCACCATTTCCGCACCCAGTGGAATTGCTCTGGACGCGAACAATGTGATCAGCGGCTACGGCACGCTCGATACTCCCAACGATCCGAACAAACCGCTCATCAACAACGGGTCGATTCAGGGCACTTCGGACGCTCAGCCAATTACGCTCTTGGGATATGTCAAAGGCCTGGGCGCTCTCGACCATGTCTTGATCAACGGCACGCTGAGCCCGGGCCTCAGTCCGGCTATGGTGAATTATGGCAGCGTTTCATTGGGCACATTGTCCACCCTCATCCTCGAGCTGGGCGGTAAGGCCGCGGGCAGCTTCGACCAGATCAACTTCACTGGGAACCTCAATCTCGGCGGGACTCTGCAGATCTCGCTGATCAATGGCTACTTCCCGGACTTTAACGACAGCTTCAACCTGCTCGTCGGTGCTTCCCTCAGCAATGCCTTCAGTTCCATCAATCTGCCCGCGCTCAATAGCGACCTCAAGTGGCAGACGACGCCTGGAAGCTCGCAGTTTATCGCCGCCGCCGTCACCACCCATCCCTGGTACAACCGATCTCGACCGCATGACGTCGATAACGATCATCACATTACGGCGGCCGATGTCCTCAACATTATCAACTACATCAACGCTCAACCCCACGGTAGCGATGGCAAAGTGCCGGCCAACGCGGTTGAGGGCAAGATTTTCCGGGATGTGGATAAGGACAACTTCGTCACCGCCAGCGATATCATTAGCGTCATTAACTACATCAACGCCAGATCCAAGTTGGAAGACGACCCGCCGCCGACGGGACAATCGCTGGCCCTGGCCTCGACCAGCTCGTTCAACGACACACTCAATCTGATCGCCGCCGACATCGCGGACTCAACGACGAAGAAAAAGTAGGGTGGGCTATGCCCACCACTCTCCTACTCACTCACTCAAATACCTCTTGGTCATATCGGCGTATGCATCAATCCGCCGGTCGCGCAGAAATGGCCAGTGGGTTCTGACGACGTCGATCAGGCCTAAATCGCACTTGGCCATCAAAATTTCTTCGCTTTCGTGCTTGGCTTTGGCGACCACGTTGCCATTGGGATCGCTGATAAACGACCCGCCCCAGAATTCCAGTTGCCCTTCGCGGCCGACGCGGTTCGGGGCGGCGATGAACACACCGTTGGCGATGGCGTGGGAGCGCATCATGGTTTCCCAGGCGTTGTGCTGGCTGGCGCCGAACTCGGCTTTTTCGGCGGGGAGCCAGCCGATGGCGGTGGGGTAGAAGATGATCTCTGCGCCGGCTAATGCCGTGAGGCGGGCGGCCTCAGGGTACCACTGGTCCCAGCAGACGCAGACGCCGATGCGGCCGAATTTGGTTGGGAAGCTTTGGAAGCCGAGGTCGCCGGGGGTGAAATAGAACTTTTCGTAGAAGAGCGGGTCGTCGGGGATGTGCATCTTGCGATAGACGCCGACTTGCGAGCCGTCGGCGTCGAGGATGACAGCCGTGTTGTGGTAGATCCCGGCGGTGCGGCGCTCGAAGAGCGAGCCGATGACGACGACGCCGTGTTTTTTTGCCGCAGCGGCGAGGGCTTCGGTCACTGGGCCGGGGATGGACTCGGCTTCGCCGAACCAGCGGTGGTCTTCCGTCTGGCAGAAGTACGGTCCGGTGAATAGCTCCTGCAGGCAGACGATATTGGCCCCGCGTGCTGCCGCTTCGGCGATTTTGGCGACCGCCTTATCGACGTTTTGCTGCTTCGACTCGCTGCATGTCATTTGCACGAGGGCGATGGAGACGGGACGGTTGTGGACGTGGTCGTAGGGCACAGCGGGCGAAGAGTGAGTAGGTGAGTGGTGAGTATGTGAGTCGTGGTTATCGTAGCGGCTTGTGGCCGAGCGCGCGGCGGGCGACGGAGAGTTGGCCGCTGTGGCGGCCTTCGTGCCAGATGGCGACTTCGAAGACGGAGCCGACGTCGGGGAGAAAGTCGGGTGCGCCGTCGGGTGTTTTCTTGGCGAGATCGTCGTCGGTCATGGCTTCCAGCGTCGAAAGCAGCACGCCGCGGCGTTCGCGCATGGTTGCCAATACGCTTTCCGGCTGGGGATAAGTCGCAGGGTCGTTCGTCGGCTGAGAGCCCATGCCGAATTTGGTTTGAAATTCGGGCATCTCCTGCTTTTTATCGGGCGCTATTAGCGACAGGAAAAAATTGTCGCTCGTCGCCATGTGGCCGGCGAACCAAAGGGCGTGGTTACATGCCGGGTGGACCTGGAAAGTCCAGTCCTGGGGTGTCTTAAAGTCAGTCAGGAGTCGTTCGCTCATCTCGCGGGTGTTTTTTAGCTGCCTCAGCAGCCGATTTTGCAAGCTCATGGATAGCAATTACCCCCCCTGCTTATGCATGCTCGATCAAAAAATCTCGCACGCCTGCATATCGCTGTAAATGTTTACCTGCACATCGTTTACGGTTATGCATATGCTGGCTGTGCATGCATTTTATGCAGTGGTATGCGTCGCGGCGAATCGCATTGGACAGGTGACGTATGCACTTTTGGGCTGTTATGCGTCAAAGATGACGCACGGAGGCCAGTTCGATAAGATGCGCACAAATGTATATTTATTGTGATCGGCGATTTTTTTTTGAGAAGCGGTACGGCACCCAATAGAGCAAGATGGATTATTAAGGCACAAGTCTCCTACTCGGCCGTTCATGGATCTGTATCTTTCCATCACGACGTTTTTGCTGGCGGCGGTTGCGGCTAGTGGTGGGCTCGTGGCGATTTGCGCGGCGACGAGCCGGGTGCATTGGTTTTGGCGAGTGTTCGCGGTATGGGTTTTTGTGGCGGCAATGTTGCCAATTCGGGCGTATGAGCCGGCGGTGGTGTTTGGGATTGGGTTGCCGTTGGGAGCGATGTGCATCCGGGTACTGCAATGGTTTCAGCAGCCCGCCGTACCCCAGGCGGAAGCAAGATCCAATCGAGCGCAATTGCGCTTTGGGATTCTGGACTCACTTCTCGCCATTACGTTGATTGGCCTGACGCTGGCGATTGTTCTGCAGATTTGGGCAAAGATTCCGGCACGGGCTAATCCGCCGCAGACTTGGAAGGAGTATGTGATTCCCGCGGCTAGTTTGGCATCAATCGTTGTACTTTCGTGGTGTGGGGGGCGCGGTTTTAGGCGCTGGTGGGCAATCGTCGGTCTAGTGATTTTGATTCCATTTTGGACGTGGCTGATTTGGCCGAACACTTATTGGCTCTATTCGTTGGACGATGAACGGGGCGTTTATTACATGCTGGCCGGTGATTTTGCCGATCGCGACCGTTATCTGAGCGGATCGGAAATTACCGTTCTGGGCATGACTGAATTCTCATTCTTGCTGATGGCATCTTTGGCCATCTGGTATGTGGCAGGATGCTCGTCTTGGTTTTCGCGGGCACGAACAGTGGGCGGCGCGCTGGCAAGTGGCGCCTTGGCGCTACTCTATTTGCAAATGTACTGGTTGGCGGCCGTTCCTCCGCCGATAGTGAGCGAGCCGAACAACTTTTCGCGAGTCATGGAGATTGCGGAAGAGATAGAAGGGCTAAACAAGCAAGCCGTTGCGATAGCCGATTTGAGCAAGACGGAGGCGAAAGCGGCCCAGCGTTTGAACGAACTTTATCGGGAGATAATGCCACTGCTGGATGTGATCGGGTCACTTCCAGATGATCTTTCGACAGAGGCTGGTTGGCAGGCACGAGAGCGAAACTGGTCGAATCGCTACTCTCACCTCCGAAGTCTTTCTAAATCCCTGGAGGCGGAAGCAACATCTGCCGTCAATCGGGGTGATCTCCGCAAAGCAGTGCACTACGCATTGGCGAATGTTCGTCTTGGAGCGATCTTTTGTCGCAACGCCGTTATGGTTGATGAGCTTGTGGGCCGCGCAGCCATCGACCGAGGGGCTCAGACACTTATTACTTTGCGAGAACAGTTGGAGTCGGAGTTATCGCATGAGGTCGGCGAGGTTTTGGGCATCGTGGAAAGTGAACATGAGAGTGCCGAGTCGCTTTTGAAGCGTGAGGTGGCCTATTCGCAACGAGCCTATGGATGGCAAGCTCGGCTGGGACATATCGCCCTGTGGATCAACTTCGGTCCGCCCGAACATTGGAAGAACAATAAGGCGTTTCTTATTTCGATTCGCGAGATGCAAGCAATCAACCGGATGTTGCGAATCGAATTGGCGGCTTACTGTTACCGGGCCAAGTCAGGAAAATTCCCGTCGGTGCTCGATCAGCTTGTGCCGGACTATCTGCTTGATGTGCCAATCGATCCGTTCACGCAAAAGCCGTTCGTTTATCGCGACGATGACGGTGCGATCATGTTGTATTGTGTTGGCCGCGACGGAGTGGACAGCGGAGGCAAGTTTACCGACCGCAACACGTACTATAGTGGGGATGGCTATGACCTGGATTTGGAGACGTTGACGCGGAAGTGAATGACGGGACGGAATAGCTAATGTCGTTTGTTGTTCAGCAACTTACCGATCCGAGCGTGCAGTTGTGCGCGTGGGTGTTGATTGGGATGGTTGCGGCGGAGTTGTTGGTGGCGATTTGGGCGGCGGTGGGGCCGCAACATTGGTTTTGGCGGGGGTTGGGATTGTGGGGGACGGTGATGGTGATGGCACCGCTGGAGGCGTGGCAGGTGATGTGGGTGTTGGTTTTTGCGGCGGGGTTTATTGGTGGGATTGTGCAACTGGCGCGGGCCAGTGATCGCCTGTTTCAGAACCGTCTGAGTGCAGGGGGACAGGCACATTTGGCTTCGAGTACAAAGCAAAATGAGCCAGTCCCCGACGGTTCTGAAACAGCATCTGAGGAGTATCGGCTGCGAAGGCTTGCGGCGGGGGATCGTTCCGCCGTCGTGAAATATCGATACAGTCTGAGGGACTTGTTGCTGTTGGTTTTTTTAATTTGCTTGTGGCTGCCGGGCTTGGCGGCGGCGGGGCGAGAGGCGAGCGGCGCGAACTGGTTGGGGCTGATTGCGGCGGGAGCGGTGTGGGCGGGATTGGCTGTGTTGGCGGCGAATTTGGTGTTTGGGCCGAGGCGGGTGCGGGCGGCTGTGCTGTTGGCGGTCGCGCTGCCGCTGGGGGCGATTGCGATTACGAGAACTTTGAGTCCGGGGGACTATTGGTGGTTCACTGGCGCTGGCGGCACTTATTGGGAAATGACGGCATCTGTGGGAATCGTGGGGATGGAATTGGTGCTGGTGCTGGTGGTGGTGATGAGGCTGGTGTGTGTCATTCGATCGACGGCAGAACGGCCGGCGAGGCGGTGGTTTTCCGCGGCCGCATTGACGGCTTTGGCAGGCCTGGCGGCACCTGTTTTGGGCTACGTTTATTGGGAACTGCTGCAGCGACCGCCGCGGGTGGTGAAATTCGAGTTGGCGGGCAACCAGTTTGCCCGGATCTGTGAAATTGCCCGGCGGGTGCATGCGATCAATCCGGGGAATGTATCGATTGGGGAACTGCGTCGGCCGCCAGCGAACAAAGCCTTGGCAGATGAGTTGGCCGCTCTGTATGCCGAGTTGCTACCGCTATTGGCTGCGGAGAACGCGGCTTTGTACGATCCGACGACGGATGCCACGGCGAAATATTCGGCGGACTATTTTGGGGCGACGCTTCAACAACTGCGGGGATTATGCCGATCGCTGCAGGCTGAAGCGGAATGGCATCGCAGCCACGGTCAGCCGGCGATGGCGGCCGAGTATGGGCTGGGCTGTTTGGGGTTGAGTGAATCGATGGGACGCGGGGGAACGGCGATCGATGCACTTGTTAGCCGGGCACTGGAGGGAGTTAGTTATGCGGAACTAGCCAAGGTCAGGGGCAAACTCTCGGCGGATAAGTTGCGAGAGGTGCTGGCGGTTTTGGCCCGGGACGCCGAGCGGCGCGACGACATTCAAACCGTGCGCGGCCGTGAGCTTGATTATTCGAATCGGGCGGCCGGGTTTATGGCGCGGGCGGAAAATACGTTGTTAAAGCTGACGTCGCGAAAGTCACCTTGGGAGGAATCGTTACGCGCGGTAAGTCTTCGCCTTACGGTGGAAAATGCACTGTTGCGGGCCGAGATGGCCGCTCAATTGTTCAAACACGAAAAAACCCGTTGGCCTGGCAGTTTGGAAAAACTGGTTCCGGAGTATTTGCCGACCGTGCCAATCGACGCTTATAGCGGGCAGCCGTTGCGGTGCCGGGCGGAGGAAAGCGGGCTGCTGATTTACAGCGTGGGCCGGGATGGCATGGATGACGGGGGTGTGTTGACGACCGCGAAGACTTATTGGTCGAACAAAAGCGGTTATGACTACGATTTGAATACGTTGACGCAGTAGTGAGTGCTCAAATCGGCAAGACTCGAACTCGCGCGCTGGCCTCATCGACGACAATCAATGCTCCGCTTCGTAAATCGTCATGATGCTGCTGCAAAGCGGCAATAAGCAGATTCAGGCAGTGATCGGGCAAGACGTTACGGGTGCGGAGTTGAATCACGCTCGGTGCGCTGGCATGAGTCATCGCTAGGATCGTGCCAAAATCCAAGTCGTGGGTGAACACGGCATAGTGATTCGCGGCAGCCCAAGCCATGATCATCGCGTCCGCGGCGCGAGGGCTTCCGACTGACGACCAATGCACCGCGGTATATCCATGCTGGACGAGCGCCTGAATCCAGTCTGGCGATAGATTCATATCGACGACGAGGCTCAGGCTCATCCATTGACGAGAGGAAGCTCCCGCTCCTCTAATCGCCAGGCCGCATATTCAAGCGACTCGTCAATGTCCTCTGGCTCCAAATATGGGTAGGCTTTCAAGATTTCGTCGTGCGTGCGATGGGCTGCGAGCAGGCCCACGATCGTGGATACGGTAACTCGCAAACCGCGGATGCAGGCCTTTCCGCCCATCACGGCTGGGTCGTGGGTAATCCGAGAGAATTGTTTCATGCGGTACACCCCAACCGAAGTTTACGCTGAATCGCTAATGCCGATCGAACTTTCCCAGCATTATAAGCTGAATCGTCGTCGCGGTTACCCTTAGAATGTCTGTTTCGCGATTCTCCTCGTTCATTCGCTGGTGCGGCTGAGAGCGACGTTGTGCGAACCGAAAATGTCCTCCCTGTGGCGACTATTTGCTAACCCGGAATCGCAGCTGCGGTTGTCGGTGGCGGTTAGCGTTGTGGTGCTGGAGTGTTTGATCGCGATTTGGGCGGCAACGAGCCGGAGGCATTGGTTTTGGCGGGCGTTGGCGGTTTGGGGCGGGATTATGGTGCTGGCGCCGATCCGAGCGTGGGAGCCGGCGTGGTTGTTTGGACTTAGCTCGCCGCTGATTGTGCTTTTTATTCGCGGCGGGACGTGGGCGGAGCGGCGATTTTTCATGACGTCGTCACAGTTGGCGGAGCAAGTCCAGGGAACACCGTATCGATTTACACGATATCGATTTACGCTCAGCGATTTGCTGCTCTTTATGTTGCTCGTGGGGCTGTGGCTGCGGGGCATTTTGGAAATCGCGAGGCATTGGCAGCCGAGCAGTTGGCTCGGCTGGTTGGCGACGTCGATTTCGCTCGCAGTCATCGCTGTTGCGGCATATAGTTGCACGCAAATTCCGAGGCAGTGGCAACATGCTGGATTGCTGACGCTCGGGATGGTCGAGGTGTTGGTGTCGGCGTGGCTTGAGCTTCCGTGGCTTGGTGTGATTGCGGCCGTGGCAGGAGCGGTCGCTTACGGCTATGCGTTTGAGCGACGGCACTGGTTAGCAATGCTGCTACTGGCGATGGTTTTACCGACGACCGTAGCGGCGATGATTGCGGCGGGGCAATGGATGCGGTGGCAGACAATTGTGGACGATACGCGCTGGCCGCCATTTTTAGTTCTGCTGCTCGCGGAAACGGCCGTTGTGATTTGTGTGATGGTCGTGATTGCCTTGGTGCATGTCGCCAGCAGTCGCGAATCGGGCATGCGATGGCGAATTGCCGCGGCATTTGGCGTTCTACTCGTGCTGCCGTGGCTGGTACTGCCGACGGGCAAGATCTATCGGCGAATGTTGACTTTAACTCCGCCTGCGGCGCCGGTCAGTCGATTTGAGACACCGGTCAACCATTACGGGGAAATTCTTCAGCTTGCCCAACGCATTACGGCGCTTGATCCGACGCCGACGAGCGGCGCGGTGGTCAACGGCAATTGGCAACAAACTTGGCGCACGACGCCTGGGCCGCCGGCGATGCAGCCGATGTTGAATGAGCTGATGGACCTGCTCGACGCGCCGAACGCGGTTCCGTACGACCCAGCCACCGATGCGACGGCAGCCTGCGATGGGCATATTCAAGCCTGGAGAACCTTGATTCGGTCACTGCAGGCCGAGGCAAAGGTAACGGCAACCGCGCAAGAGTATGACCGATCGGCGAGGCTCTCGCTGGCGATCGTCCGCACGGCCGACATGCTCTCGCGGGGAGGCGTGGATTTTGATGTTTCCCTGGGGTGTGCCGTGCGGAGGATTGGCTATGCCGAGCTGATGAACGTGATCGATCGCTTGTCGAAGGAAGAGTTGCAAAACGTACTGGCTGTGTTGCAGCAATCGCGGAACGGGCGCGAAGAGATTTCGGCGAGCCTGGCTCGACAAGCGGATTTCAACGAGCAGGTTTACGGCTGGCACAATCGCTATGAGCACGCTGCCAGCCGGGATTATTTTGATTGGAACAAGCAATGGCCTCGGACGGTGGAGATCCATAACAGCCGCAGCGAGCTGGAACTGACGACCAATGTGCTGCTCGAGGCGCATACGACGGTTCGCCTGTTTCAGCACGATCGTGGTCGGCTGCCGGAGAGTTTGGACGAGCTTGTTCCGGCCTATCTGAGTTCGCCGCCGGCAGATCCGAATCTCGTGCCGTTTCGTTATCGCATCGTTGGCAAGGAAATCGCTGGCAAGGAATTCGAGAGCCAGAATTTCGTGCTCTACAGCGTTGGTTGGGATGGAAGAGACGATGGCGGTAAATTCACGACCTACAACCGATTCTTTGGGACGCTGCCGGGCACAAAATGGTCGTCAGAATCGCCGGGGTCGAATCAGATCACTTATGACAT
>DASXLL010000150.1:0-15654 GCA_036496265.1 Pirellulaceae bacterium
CTGCAAAATTCCACGGTGACTGGAACTATTCAATCAAACCACGCCGTTAGAAATTGTCAAAGTTATTTTTTCGCTCTGCCTAAGGTTTAGTCGCCTGCGTGATTTGATCTCTTTCGCCGCCTCGTGAACCACGGGGCGGCGTTTTTATTGACCATGCAGGCTTGAGGCGTGAGGTAAGAGCCACAGCGGACGAGACAGGGTTCAAATGATGCGTTGCGTTGTTTCCGGCAAGTCCGCGTTGTTCGTTGGGCGTTCCTCGCTGGCCATTGTCGTGACCTTTATCCTCGGCTGCACTGCTGCGACGCCACCGTCCTCCCCGCCGACGACGAAGGCGACTTCCAATGTCACGCTCGTCCGCGCTGATGCGGCGGCCCTCAACGAGTTGATCGGCACTCGCAAAGGCCACGTCGTTCTCGTTGATTATTGGGCCACGTGGTGCGGGCCGTGCGTCGCCAATTTCCCGCACACGGTCGAACTGGCGAAAAAGCACAAGGCTGAAGGCTTGGCTACGATCGCGGTCAGCTTCGATTTGTTCGAAGACGAGGCGAAAGTTCGCGATTTCCTTGCCAAACAGGGAGCAGATTTCGACAATCTGATTAGCTCACACAACGCCATCGGCCAAAAGCCGGCGGAAGATTTCGATGTCGGGCCGCTGCCTGAGTATCGGCTGTATGATCGGCAAGGTAAGCTGAGACAAAAGTGGGAATCGGGCATTGATCAGGCCGAGTTGGATAAAAAAGTCGCCGAGTTGTTGGCCGAGTCAACGTGAATTGCAGCGAGATCTATCGACGAGCGGTAATTCACGGCCGGTGGTGGGCACAGCCCACCCTACTGTGCGTTTTGACGGCTGGATTGTTAGCCGGCGAACCTTCGACTGAGCAGGCTCTATTCTTTGAAACCAAAGTCCGGCCGATTTTGGTCGAGAACTGCCATCGCTGCCACGGCGAGAAGAAGCAAAGCGGCGGCCTGCGACTCGATTCGGCGGCTGGCATGTTAGCCGGCGGCGAAAGCGGGCCGGCCGTCGTTCCGGGAGAGCCGGAAAAGAGCCCGCTCGTCGAAGCGATCAACTACGGCGGCCTGCAAATGCCGCCCGATGCCCGCCTCAAGGCCGAGCAAGTCAAACTGCTAACGGAGTGGGTCAAACTCGGTGTTCCGTGGCCCGGCAGCAGCGATGTCGCGCTGCAGCCGCGGAAACCGGGCCTCGTTATCACTGATACGGATCGGCAATGGTGGTCGTTTCAGCCGGTGCGGCGGCCGGCGCTTCCGGAAATTCAGAATTCAGAATTCAGAATTCAGAATTCGATCGACGCGTTTATCCAAATCAAGCTGCGAGAGCATGGTCTGTCACCTGCGCCCGAAGCTGATCGCCATACGCTCATCCGCCGCTTGTCGTTTGATCTGGTGGGCCTCCCGCCGACGCTCGACGAAGTCAACGCGTTCGCAAACGACGATCGCCCCGATGCTTATGAGCGGCTGGTGGATCGGTTGCTCGCAAGCCCGCAACATGGCGAGCGTTGGGCGCGGCATTGGCTGGATGTTGTCCGCTTCGCTCAATCCAACGGCTACGAGCGCGACGGCGAGAAGCCGCTGGCCTGGCGATACCGCGATTACGTCGTACGCGCGCTCAATCAGGACAAGCCTTATGATCAATTCCTCATTGAGCAGCTTGCCGGCGATGAAGTAGAGCCAGTGACGGATGATTCGCTTTCCGCGACGGGATATTACCGCCTGGGCGTCTGGGACGACGAGCCAGACGACGGCAAACAGGCCAAGGCAGACGAGTTCGACGACATTGTCAGCACCACTGCCTCCGCCATGCTCGGCCTGACGCTCGGCTGCGCCAGGTGCCACGATCACAAGTTCGATCCGATCGCTCAGGAAGACTATTACAGCTTCACAGCTTTCTTTCAGAACATTCATCTGTACGGCAAGGTGGCTGATGTGATCGGTGGCGGCCAGCCTGTCGATAAGGAAGGTATTTTTCGGAAGCTCCCCTCCGGTGACGGCGAAACGCTGAGTGTCCGCGAGCACGACGAAGCACCACCGAAGAGTTTCATGTTTGTTCGCGGCAACGCGCATACGCCGGGGAAGGAAGTTCAACCGCGGTATATCGAGGTGCTTTCGCGTCAGGCGAGTGGGAACCGTCAGGCCCCCGGTAATGTTGTCTCGACTGAGGTAGGAAGTGACCGGGAGGCTCACGCCTCCCGCTCGCCTGAGAGCGCTGGAATCTCTCGCGGCCGCCGTCTCGCGCTTGCCAACTGGATCGCCAGTAGTGACAATCCGCTCACGGCCCGTGTCGCGGTAAATCGCCTCTGGCAGCATCATTTCGGCCGCGGGATTGTTGCCACGCCGAGCGATTTTGGCCACACGGGCACCAAACCGACTCATCCCGAGCTGCTCGACTACCTGGCCAACGAATTCACCGACCATGGCTGGGAAGTGAAGCGGATGCAGCGGCGGATCGTGGAGTCGGCGGCGTATCGACAAAGCTCGGCGGTCGAGTTCAAAGTTCAAGGTTCAAAGTTCAAGGTTGATGAATCGAACACAACTTTGAACTTTGAACATGGAACTTTGAATCCCTCTGTCGTCGATCCAGACAACACGCTCCTTTGGCGTCAAAACCTGCGCCGCCTGGAAGCTGAGACCATACGCGATGCGGTCCTGGCGGCGAGCGGAGAGCTGAATTTGCAGATGGGCGGCCGCGGTATTTTTCCGACGCTGCCGCCGGAAGTGTTGGCGAAGCAATCGCGGCCGGGCAACGGCTGGGATAAGTCGCCTGTTGCTCAGCAGGCTCGTCGCAGCATTTATATCTTCGTTAAACGCACGCTCGGCGTGCCGCTGCTGGAATCGTTCGATTCCGCAAGTCCCGATACGCCGACCGCCCAGCGGAGCATCACGACCGTTGCGCCGCAGGCGCTGATCATGCTCAACAGCGATTTTCTCAATCAGCAAGCGTCGGCTTTGGCCAGGCGGATCAAATCCTCCGCTTGCTGCGATCCGTCGGGCCAGATCGAAACCCTCTATGAATATGCCCTCAGCCGCGAGCCGAGCCAGCGGGAGATTAACGTCGCACTGAATTTCCTCCAACGGTGGGATGACCATGACGAGCGAACGGTGGCGGAGTTGTGCAAGTTGATTTTGAATTTGAACGAGTTTGTTTATGTTGATTAAACGTGGGGCAGGCATCTTGCCTGCCGTACAATCCAATGCGGTGAATGGCAGGCTAGAAGCCTGCCCCACGGGCCGCCGCGAATTCCTCTGGCAGGCCGGCGCTGGTTTCGCCGGCCTGGCGCTCTCGTCGCTGCTCGATCAAGATGGCTTTTTTGCCAGGCAGGGCTTCGCCGCCGAAGCTGCCACCAATCAGCCGGCCAATCCGCTCGCTTCGCGGCCGGCACATTTCCCCGCGAAGGCCAAGAGCGTCATTTTTCTGTTCATGTACGGCGGTCCCTCGTCGATGGATACTTGGGACTTCAAGCCCGAGTTGCAAAAACGCGATGGCGAAGAGATTCAAATCGAAATCCGCCGCAACAGCATCCAGAAGCAAAAGCTGCTGGCCAGCAAGCGCACGTTCAAGCAATACGGCGAGGCGGGCCATTGGGGCCCGGACTGCTTCGAGCACATCAACCAGCATTTGGACAAGCTGGCGATCGTCAAAAGTCTGTATGCCGACACGTTCGCTCACGGCTCGGCGATGATCCAGATGAATAGCGGCCGGATCGTGCAGGGTTATCCGTCGATGGGTTCGTGGCTCAACTATGGCCTCGGCAGCGAAAACGCGAACCTGCCTGGCTACGTGGTGATGCTCGATCCTCGTGGTGGTCCGATTAGCGGCCCGGCCAATTGGTCGAGCGGCTTCATGCCGGCGGCTTATCAAGGCACGCATCTGCGGCATCAAGGCGAGCCGATTCTTGATCTTGCGCCGAAAAATAGCGTCAGCCGGCAAATGCAGCGCGACGAAATCGACACACTGTCGGCCCTCAACGCCGAGCACATTGCCACCCGCCCGGGATATTCCGAGTTGGCGGCCCGCATCGCGACTTACGAGCTGGCGTTTCAGCTTCAATCAACGGCGCCCGAAGCACTCGATTTGGCGACCGAGTCGGCGGAGACGATTGAAATGTATGGCATCAACGAACCTCGCCCGACGAATCACAAGCTGGCCTATGGTCCGGCCTGGTTCGGCCGGCAGTGCCTGATCGCCCGCCGGCTGGTTGAGCGGGGAGTGCGTTTTGTTCAGGTTTATTCGGGCGGCGGCCATCAGCAAGAAAACTGGGACGCTCATCAAGGCCAGGAAGAAAATCTCACGATCCACGCGCCCGAGATCGACCGGCCCGTCGCGGCGTTATTATCTGATCTGGAGCGCCGAGGCCTGCTCGACGACACGCTCGTCGTTTGGGGCGGCGAATTCGGGCGGCAGCCGGTGTCGCAGGGGGAAAACGGGGGGCGCGACCATAACCCGAAGGGTTTTTTGTATTGGCTGGCAGGCGGCGGCGTCAAAGGAGGGGTGTCGCATGGTGCGACCGACGATCTGGGCCACGAGGCCGTTGAAAACCGCCATCACATTCGGGACCTGCACGCGACGATCCTCCATCTGATGGGCCTCGACCACCAGAAGCTGACCTATTTTTACGGCGGGCTGAATCACAAGCTCACCAGCGTCCAGGAAGCCCACGTAATTCGCGAAATTCTGGCTTGACGAGTTCGGGAGGCAATCGTTTGAGAGGGCGATGCTCGTGCTGAGCCTTCTTTGGTCAAATTTCGGCTCGACGGGAGCCTCGCCCTCCCAGGTTGCCTCACCCCTCCCCGCGTCCTAGTCATCTCGCCAACGTCAGCCTCGCCCGCATTTGACTTGCGACGTAGAATTACGTTCGCAAGGTCACTTTGGAGCCAGGACGGTTATGGGTTTCCAGGATCGAGATTATTACCGAGAGTCCGGCCAGTCAGGCTACGTCACGTCAGTGGTGGTCAAGCTGATCATCATTAACGGCATCGTCTATTTGGCTGAGATGTTTGGCGGCGGCTGGGACGCAGCAGGTAACAACGCAGTAAGTTCTTTACTGGGTGTTCATGCCAACACGATTGTAAACCCGTTGTACTGGTGGCAATTCCTCACTGCGGGATTCGTGCATGCGGAAGGTCTCAATCATATTCTTTTCAACATGATTGGCCTGTATTGCTTCGGTGTCCCGTTGGAGAATCGGTATGGCCGCAATGAGTTTTTGCGGTTTTACCTGACGGCCGTCGTGCTCGGCTTCATCGTTTGGTCCGCGTCACACTATTTATTACTGGCTCCGCAGGGGATGCCTCGCGACGTACTTTGCTACGGCGCCTCGGGCGGCGTAACAGCGGTCACGCTGTTGTTTTGCCTGCTTTACCCACGAGCCACGCTGCTCGCCGCGTTTCTTTTTCCCGTACCGGCCTGGATTGTCGGCGCTTTCATCATCGTCACCAACTTGATGGGCACAGGCGGCAGCTCGCTGATGGCGGGCGGCGTTGCTTATCACGTACATCTTGTCGGTGCGGCCCTGGCCATCGGCTATTGGTACTTTGGCTGGAATTTCGGCCGCCTCCCCGGTCTCGATAAGCTGAAGAGGCTCATCGGCAATCCGCAGCGCTGGGTGGCGCCGCGACCATCGCTCAAGGTCCACGATCCCGAGCACTATTACGAAGACCTCGACGCTCAGGCCGAGCAACTGCTCGAAAAGGTCAACATCGAGGGACTTTCGGCCCTCACCGATAAAGAGCGACGCATCCTCGAAGACTACAGCCGCCGCATGCGGCAAAAATTGCGGTAGCGGGCAGAAATCTCAAATCTCAAATCTCAAACAAACTCAAAGAACCGAATGAAAAAATGATCATACGTTATTGTGACCATTGGTGCTTGTGCATTGGTTATTGTTTGTGATTTGGTGCTTGGTTCTTGATGCTTTATGGTTGTCCGCCGCCGCGCCTGGCTGACCCGCGAAGGCTGGTACTATCTGGCCCTGCTCGCGTTCGTTCTTGGCGGTGCGGTGATTCGCAGCGGCAATCTGCTCCTTATTCTCGCGGGCATGATGATCGGCCCGTTGATCTTCAACTGGCGGCTGGTCATCGCGGGGCTAACAAGCCTGATCATCAGGCGGCAGTTGCCGCCTTCGGTCGTCGCCGGCGAGCCGCTCACGGTTGAATTTCGCGTCGAAAACACGAAATGGTGGCTCAGCACGTGGCTGCTGCGAATCGAAGATCGCATTGAGCGAGTCGAAGGCGAAATTCAAAACTCCGCTCGATACGATAAGCCGCTCTCAGCCGCGGCTCTCATCCCGCACATTCCCGCCAGCGGCTCGGCCACTGGTACGTATCGCGTTGCGCTTCATCGCCGCGGCCGCTATCGCTTCGGGCCGCTCCGCTGCGGCACGCGATTTCCGCTGGGTTTGGTTCGCGGTCAAATCGTGCTGCCCGATCGCGAGGAAATCATCGTCGCGCCGCACCTTGGCCGCTTGCTACCAGCGTGGGTCAATTTGATCGAAGCCGAGCAGCTCGGCGACGAGCGCCGCCATCCGCAGCGCGGCATCAGCGAAGGCGACTATTACGGCCTCCGTCCGTGGCAAAGCGGCGACAGTCTCCGCTGGATTCACTGGCGAACGACCGCCAAGCTCGGCCGGCCAATTGTCCGCCAGTTCGAGCGCCGCACGAGCCCCGACGTGGCCATCATTCTCGACCCCTGGTTGCCACCTAATAGCTCGCAGGATGACGAAGCCCTCGCTGAGCTTGCGATCAGCTTCGCCGCCACGGCTCTCTACGACATCTCCACCCGCGGCCACGCCCGTCTCACGCTCGCGATCTGCTCTCGCCAGCCGGAATGCCTGAGCGGGCCCGCTTCGCCGCCGTTTTGCCAGGAATTGCTCACTCGGCTCGCCTGCGTTCCACTGACCCGTGAGAAAACGCTCTCAGCCGCCCTGAATCAGGCAATTGAAACCGCTCCCCGCGGCTCGCGACTCGTCATCATCAGCCCCCGCTCGCCCACCGATCCGTCGCTAAGCGAAAGCACGATGGAAATCGACATCGATCCTGACGATTTGGCCTGGATTGACGTTGGCAGCGAGCAGCTTGCTTCTCTATTCACGCTCGAAAGCTAGGGGCTCACCGCGGCACGACGACCGGAAACAGCAGCGGCCGGTCGTCGTAACGTCCTTTGCCGAATCCGGCGATGAATTCCTGGGTCGTTGGCTCGCGCAAATAAGCCGCGAATCGACGTGCAGCCGTTAGCCGATCAGCCGACGACTTTTCGCCAGCCTTCTTCGTCGCGGTGACAACTAAAAACGGCCGCCGCAGTCGTTCGTCTCCTTGAACCATAATCAGCAGTTCGCTTGTCTCCAGCTTACCGCTCAAAAACGGAATCCGGCCGACGAGCGTATAAGCCTGCTCGGCCGCGGCCCGCTTCAGCATTTGCCGCTGCTTGTCACCGGGCAGGCTGATCGTCGTCGCCGGGTCCAATTCCAGCTCGCCCGCCGCCAAGAGATCGCTGACAAGCTCATTCGCTCCATTACTCGCGTGCAGCAGCAACTTCGACCGCGATTCGATGATTCGCTTGAGCGCGGCGACCGCATCTTTCTCGCCGCGAATCTTCGCCGGATCACTCGCCGGCCCCACGATGACAAAATCGTTTTTCGCCCACGGCTGCGGATTTTCGCCATAGCCGTCCGCCACCAGATTGATCATCGTGTCGCTGCTGTGCATCAAGACTACGTCGGCCTCGCCGCTCGTCAGGGCAGCGGCAATCGCCTGCTTCGGCCCGACGGCGACAAACTCGACTTTGTGTCCCGTCGCTCGCTGAAAACGATCTGCCAACTGTGGCCAGAAATCGATGTCGTTTAATCCGCCCACCGCGGCGCAGCGAACCGTTTGCGGCAGGCCGGCCGGCTCAGCTGCCAGGTTGCCGCCACATAGCAGCAAAGCGGCCGCGGCAGAAATAAACGCTCTAACCACCGGCAACATATTCAACCTCTCCCATTTGCGGCTGAGCGCGATAACCCGGCAATTCCGCCAACAAAGAACGATACTCGCTCGACCGGATTGTGTTGATGAGCGCCACCAATCGCGGATCAGCGGCTTGCTCGCGTCGAAAGCAAAGGTCGTAGTTTTCCTCGCGGACGGGCAAAAACGCCAGCTGCCCCTCCTCGCTGGCCAGCCGCAGGCACACGCCCACATCGGCCCAGCCGCTGCGAATAGCCTCGACGACGCCCCGATGATCGCGAGCCACATGCCGCGGCGAGCGCCGTGCCCCCAGCAGCTCATCCTGGCAGCATCGCGCACCTGCGCCGGTCGATCGGCCCACCCAGCGCAGCTTGCTTCGCGCGGCGGCGGCAGCTGAGCGAATTCGCGCCGCCGGCTGACAAGCCAAGCCCTCTTCCCACTGTGCGACACGCAGCAATTCGAGATCGTTCAGCGATTTGCGTTTGGCAATCGCGACGGCGTTGCCGCGGCGATCGTCCGCCGCCGCCAAATGCACGCCCGCAACGTGCGCGAGCCCGTGTTCAACGAGCGACAATGCTTCGCCGCTCGACCGCGAAAACACAAGCATCCGAAATCCGCCGTGCCGGTGATACGTCGCCGCCAAATATCCGGCGGCCGGATCGCAGGAGGTCAGCACGAGGGTCCGTCTCGCGATTTCACACGCCGCCGGAAAGTCGGCAGCGTGCCGAGCTATGCCGTCATGTCTCAGCGCCCCGCTCGGTCCGCTCTCGACGGGAAACAGCAGCATCCGGCCGTCGATTTCCGCCAACCAATATCGGCACGGAAACGCCACAGGCAACCAGGCGAACTCGACCGTGCCGGCAGCCGACTGCGACCCGAACAAATCTTCGACTTTGCAATCTAATGCCCGCGCCAGGCCCAGCGCAGCTGCAACCGAGGGCACCAAACGCGCCGCCTCGATCGCACCGACGCCCGTCCGCGACAGGCCGGCTGCTTGCGCCAATTCGTCTTGCGTCCAGCCGCGGGCTTGACGGAGTGCTTTGACGCGATTATCAAGGTTTTCGGTCATAGACATGATTATGTCATTATACGACATGATTATGCCTCCCCACCAGTCACCCATTTTCCAGCGACCTCGGCGATGCATCGGAATTATTTTCGCATTTCGGTTGTATTGCTAACGGCGCTGCTGCTTTGTCGCCTAACTAACGCGGACGAGCCAGCGCCCAAGCCGCTGACGCCGGTCGAGGCCCGCAAAAAGGTAGGCGAGCAGATCGTGATGGAGATGACTGTCAAGAAGTCGAAAGACCGTCTGGAAAACCGTGGCGAAATCTATTTGGACTCGGAGCTCGATTTCCGCGATGCGAAGAATTTTGCGACCGTCATCAACCGCGACGGGGCGATTGGATTTCAGAACCAGGGCGTGAAGGATTTTGAGGAACACTTCCGCGGCAAGACGATTCGCGTGAAGGGCACGGTGACAGTCGTTGATGACGCGCCGCGGATCGAGGTCAGCGACTCCGCACAAATTGAGAACATCGAAAAGAAATGAACATTTTGCCGCCCAATACGACCGCGGGCCGTAGCCCCTCCGGCCGCCGTGCCTTCACGCTTGTCGAGCTCCTCGTCGTGATCGCCATTATTGGCGTGCTCGTCGCGCTGCTTTTGCCCGCGGTGCAAGCCGCCCGCGAGGCCGCCCGCCGCATGCAGTGCATCAACCAAGAGCGGCAGCTCGCGATTGCGGCCCACAACTTTCACGACCAAAACAAAAACTTTCCGGCGGGTGTTTATCAGCTCAAGTTCTCCGCTGCACCGCAATTTCGCGGCGTCTCGCTGTACGT
Source organism: Pirellulaceae bacterium (assembly GCA_036496265.1). Lineage (GTDB taxonomy): Bacteria > Planctomycetota > Planctomycetia > Pirellulales > Pirellulaceae > CAYLLN01. Next base: position 9,795 of record DASXLL010000150.1, read on the forward strand.
GAAGCTGCTGCCCTTCCTGGAGCAGGCGAATCTGGCGGCGGGCTGGGACGAGACCGATCCGCTGAACAACACCGTCGGCGGAACGAGCGCCAAAACGGCGCAGAAAATCAAGGTGCTGCTCTGCCCGTCTGATTATCTCAAGGACAATCCGATATTCACGGGTGCGCTGTATTACGGCTTGACCAGCTATGGCGGCAACGGTGGTACGCGGTCCTATGATCCACAGCAGGCAACGAACGATGGCATCTTTTACGTCATTGGCCCGGGTTCAGAGACCTCGCCCGCCGGACAGCCGGTGCGGATGTCGGAAGTCACCGACGGTTTGTCCAATACCGTGCTATTCGGCGAACGCAGCCACACCGATCCGATCAACGATATGTTGGCTGGCCAGGTTGGCGGTGGAGGAGGCGGTGGCGGCGGAGCCGGTGGTGGCGGAGTGATGGTCAACAAAATGAGTTCTGTTGGTTGGTGGGGTTCATCCGGCGGCCGCCTCGCTGCTGGCGACGTGACGCTCAGCGCCGCCGCTCCGCTCAACTATCGCATTCCGCAGGGAACGTCAACCAGCGCCTACCAGCAGACGCTCTATAATCAACGGATCTGCGCCTTTGGCAGCAATCATTCCAGCGGAGCAAACTTCGCAATGGGCGACGGCTCGACGCGCTTCATCAGCCAAACGCTGAGCCAAACGACTTTGACCTTCCTCTGTGTTCGCAACGACGGCATGACAGTGATTCCCGATCAATAGACCCGCTGGCATAATAGCTGGGAGCAATCCTGTTCCCATGCGTCCTCTATGAGGCTATCGCCATGCTCAGCGCCCGCAATCAATTCGCAGGCAAAGTCAAATCCGTTAAGCTTGGCAACGTGATGGCCGAAATCGTTGTTGACGTGGGCTCGATCGAATTGGTTTCCGTCATCACCCGTGAATCGGCCGAGCGGATGAAGCTCAAGTCGGGCAAGAAAGTCACCGCGGTCGTTAAATCGACCGAAGTCCTGGTGGCTACGAAGGACTGAGCGACTAGACTCAGCAGGTCTTCCGCTCACCCGCTGAGGAGCCGCTTGTGGACCTGTCTGTCTTTGCGAAAACGACTTTGCTTCTGATCGCCTCGAACATCTTCATGACGTTTGCCTGGTACGGCCATCTCAAAAGTCTTAATCATCAAGCCTGGTATGTGGCGGCCCTTATAAGCTGGGGCATCGCGCTGTTCGAGTATTTGCTTCAAGTGCCTGCGAACCGTATCGGCCACACTGAATTCAATGTCGCGCAGCTCAAGATCCTGCAAGAGGTAATCACGCTTTCGGTCTTCGTCCCTTTTTCGATCTGGTTCCTGCGCGAGCCGATCAAGCTCGACTATCTTTGGGCCGCTCTCTGCATGTGCGGAGCAGTCTATTTTGTCTTCCGCAGAGAGCTCGCCGCGGTTCTATTGCACTGACCTTGATGCCAAAACAAGGTAGCATTCCGGCTGCACTGGCAAATATTTCTCAAAAGCCGGAGATTACGGGTACAATGCTCGCCGACGCGGGCCCAACCTCAAAATTCGTGCTGCCAGCGAAACCCTAGCCCTCTACTGCGGGTTCTACAGTCATGAGCTTTCGCGTCCAACTGCCAAAGTCCTATCCAATATGAAGATGAAGTCCATTCTCGCGGTGCTTTTAACAGCAATCACGGCCACCGCCGCCTCAGCCGCCGACCAAGTTGTCGCCAGCTTCACCCTCGCGGATTTCCGCGGCAAGCAACACCAACTTAGCGACTTCTCCGACCAGAAGCTCATCGTCGTCGCCTTCCTCGGCACGGAATGCCCGCTGGCAAAGCTCTACGGCCCGAAGCTGGCAAAGTTGGCCGACGAATATAGCTCTCGCGGCGTCGCCTTCATTGGCATCAACGCCAACCAGCAAGATTCGCTGACCGAAATCGCCGCCTATGCTCGCCAGCACGGCATCGAGTTCCCGTTGCTCAAAGATTTGGAAAACAAAGTTGCCGACCAGTTCTCCGCTCAACGCACTCCCGAAGTCTTCGTTCTCGACGCCAACCGCGCCATTCGTTATCGCGGTCGAATCGACGATCAGTGGGGCATTGGCTACGTCAAAGATCAGCCGCAGCACAATGAATTGAAAACCGCCCTCGATGAACTGCTGGCCGGGAAAGCGGTCACCGTGACCAAGACCGACGCCGTCGGCTGCCTCATCGGCCGCGTCCGCAAGCAACCGGCTACCGGAACCGTAACCTACGCTGACCACATCGCGCCGCTCTTCAACAAGCGCTGCGTCCAGTGCCACCGCGCGGGCGACATCGGCCCCTTCTCGCTCACTAGTTACGACGAAGCCGTTGGTTGGGCTCCCATGATTGAGGAAGTCGTCGATCAAGGTCGCATGCCGCCCTGGCATGCGAATCCGCAGTACGGCCACTTCGCTGACGAGCGCCGCTTGACCGAAGACGAAAAAACCCTCATCCGCGACTGGGTCGCCGGCGGCGCTCCGGCGGGCGATTTAGTGAAAGCCCCCACGCCGCCCGAATTCGTGAGCGGCTGGCAAATGTCGCGTCAGCCGGACCTGGTCATCAAAATGCGGCCCCAGCCGTTCGAAGTTCCCGCCGCCGGCGAGGTCCGCTACCAATTCTTCCTCGTCGATCCTGGCTTCACGGAAGACAAATGGGTCGAAGCATCCGAGGTGCTGCCCGGCAACCGCGCCGTCGTGCATCACATTCTCGTTTTCGCCCGCGGCGGAGCTGGCGGAGAGAGAGCCGAGCAACTTCGCGAAGGCACCGGCGGCGGCTTCTTGTCCGCGTTCGTGCCTGGCATGCGAGCGAAGCCGTTTCCGAGCGGCATGGCCAAGCGAATTCCCGCCGGCTCCAAAATCATCTTTCAGGTCCACTACACGCCCAACGGCACGAAGCAACTCGATAACAGTCAGCTTGGGCTGTGGTTTACCGACGCGAAGAACGTGACGCACGAAGTGAAAACCATCGCCAACGCCACGCGGCGATTGGAAATTCCTCCTTATGATTCGAATTACAAAGCGGAGGTAACAACCGGACCGCTGCCGGTCGAGGGCCTGCTTCTCTCCATGGCGCCGCACATGCATCTCCGCGGCAAGGATTTTCGGTACGACGTAATCCTCCCCGGCAGCAGCGACAAAACGCTGCTCGACGTGCCACATTACGATTTCAACTGGCAAACAACCTATCGCCTCGCCGAGCCGCTCAAGCTGCCGCGCGGCACACGGATGCACTCCGTCGCGCACTACGACAACTCGGCTGACAACTTGAGCAATCCCGACGCCAGTCAGACCGTTCGCTGGGGCGACCAAACCTGGGACGAAATGATGATCGGTTATTTCGACATCGCCATTCCGCGCACCGAAGCCGACAAAGTGCCCGTCGAAGCCGGCAGCGACGCTCAGCCCCCGCGAACGGCCAGCGAAACACCACGCCTCGACGGTCCCGCTCTCCTGCTCCTGCTCGATAAAAATTCCGACGGCAAGATCAGCCGTGCCGAGGCGCCCCAGCGGCTGAAAAACGCCTTCGATTTGCTCGATCGCAACCAAGACGGCGAGCTCGATGCAGCCGAGCTGGCCAGAATTCCGCAGGGCGGGCGGCAGTAAACCCCGCGGCCCAAATCACTGCCTACATCACCGCAAAATAATTCTCCACCGCTAAATCAAAATGTTCGTTGCTCAGCGTGGGCAGCTCTTTGCGATACAGACAATAATTCTTCACCTGCTGCAATAAGTCTCGCGGCTGACAGCAGCGGAACGGCCGCCCGTTTTGGCGATAGTGCGTCTCGATGAGGTGATTGACGGGCCCGTCTGCATATTCGAAGCCCAGGCGGCCGCACATTAGCTTGAACAGATCGCGAAACTCAGCCTCCGTTGGATCGACGACTTCGATTTTGTACGGAATGCGCCGCAAAAACGCTTCATCGACGAGTTGTTTCGGCTCCAGGTTCGTGGAGAACACGATGAGCTGGTCGAACGGTACTTGAATTTTCTTGCCATTGGGCAGATTGAGATAGTCGAACCGCTTTTCCAGCGGCACGATCCAGCGATTCAGCAGCGTATCGGTTCCCATCTTCTGGCGGCCAAAGTCGTCAATGACCAGGGTGCCGCAGTTGCTCTTGAGTTGCAGCGGCGCCTCGCTGATGCCGGTCGAACGGTTGAGTGTCACTTCCAGGCTGTCCATCGTCAATTCGCCGCCGACGACGATCGTTGGCCGCCGAATCCGCACCCACCGCCGATCGATCCTCGATTGATCGAGCAGCCCGGTGTTCGATTGCAGCGGGCATTCCTCGTGATTCACCGGATCGAACAAGCGGATGATCTCGCCATCGACGCCGATCGCCCGTGGAATCCACACATATTGCCCGAACGCCCGCGTGATCCGCTCCGCGATGGTTGTCTTACCGTTGCCCGCCGCGCCATAGAGAAACAGTCCCCGGCCCGAATTGACCGCCGGTCCGAGCCGCTTGAGCATTCGCTCGCTGACCAGAATATCAGTAAAGGCCCGCTTCAAATCATCCAGGGAGGGATGCTGTTTTTCCAGCGACTGTGCCTTCGCTCCGATGATATAGTCCGTCAGCGACACGGGCGCCGATCCAAAATACGTGCAGTGGTCCATGAACCGCCGCGCCCGCTCTCGTCCCAAGTCCGTGAGTTGATACACATAGTCGTTCATCGGCGCCGCGCCGCGATAGACCAGCAACTGGTCGTATTTCAATTGCCGCATCAGCGGATCAATCAAAATGAAGGGCAGCTTGATCTGATCGGCCACATCGCGGCCTGAGCAATCGCCGCGCGAAAGCAAGCACTTGAGAATCAAAGCTTCCACTTCACTGTCCGATAGCCCGGCGTCGCGAATCGACGACGGATCGACTGGCACGAACTCATCGGCCGTCTCGATGTTTCCCGCCGCCTGGTTCGCCTCAATCGCGGCCGCGTTGGAGGTTGCCGCCGCCAAGGCCGACCCCGTCCGGAATGGCATCGACGGGTTGCCCAGCGTCGCATCGCTGCGACGAATGTCCTTGCCTGTGAGCTGCGTGATGCGGCTCAAGACGTCGTTCAACGTCGAATCCGCGTCGTCCGCATCGCGCGGCTCGTGCATTGGCGACCGCGCCGCCAGCGACGCGGCCGCGTCGCCTCCCTTGTCTTTGTCGCGAAGCAGCTCCAGCAAAACGGAATCGGCGCCTGTGCTCATTGGAGAATTGCCTGCTGAAACTTTTCAAGTTAGGCGCAAATGCGCGACAAACATTATCCAGCCGAAACTTAGTTTGCCAGGAACTTACGGTCAAAATTGCTCCCAGACTTTCCTCCGTTATGGAGAGACAGCGGCACGGAGAATAGCTGTAACGGTTGTGCCAATAGCGCGGCCTGAACTTGCGGTGTTCCTCGCCGGTAAACCCGCGCGGTTTTTCGCGTGCATGACCTACGTTTGTAATGAGTCGTATTGCCATCGCAGCTTCTCGCGCACGGGCCTCGTTCCGCGCGCCAGCAGCGTCAAATCCGATCCGCCAGTGACCCACGCTTCGCCGGCAGCCTTTGCTGCGCTCTTACCGATGACTGAAGAACGCCGTGTGGCGCTCGAACGGCTGTTTGCGCGCATTGGCGAAGTCGCCTGTCTGCCTGCCGCGGCTGAAAGGGTTCTCCGGATCACTGAAAGCGAAAATACGGACGCGGACGAGCTGTGCGAAGCCATTCAAAATGATCCCGTTCTCGTCGCCCGGGTTCTCCGCCGGCTGAACTCCTCGTACTACTCACTCAGCCAGAAGATTTCCGATCTCAAAACGGCCGTCAATCTGCTCGGCCAGCGCGAGATTCGCAATCTTGCGCTGACCGTGTTTGTTTCAAAGATCTTTGAGGGCGGTAGGGC